>JBMTJR010000014.1:0-17644 GCA_049438565.1 Kiritimatiellia bacterium | reverse complement strand
CAGAACAGCTGCAAAGCTGAAACACCTATCTGGAGGTGCCGCATCCCTGCGGCAGAAGACCGGGGCAGGATGCCCCGCGTCCAGTTGGAACGACCGCTTGCTTTCGCTCCACAATTGTTAGTGCGGGTCACAACCCGAATTTGCGTTCAATCACCTCATGCAGATGATCCCGCATATTCTCAAAGGGAATCCGGTCGATCACTTCATCAAAGAATCCCATCACCAGCATACGGCGGGCTTCACTTTCCGGAATTCCCCGCGAGCGGAGATAATACAGCTGTTCCTGATCCAGATTTCCAAAGGTGGCTCCATGGCTGCAGGCCAGTTCATCCGCATCGATGATCAGTCCGGGAATCGAATCGGCCCGCGCGGTGGAGTCCAGCACCAGGTTGTTGTTGGTCTGATAGGAATCCACCCCCACGCAGTTTTTGAGCGCGCGGATGATTCCCTGGTAGACCGAATATCCATGATCTTTCACCGCTCCTTTGTAGAGCATATTGGAATAGGTGTCGGGCGCGGAGTGATACTGGAGGGTTTTCTGATCAAAGTGCTGATGACGGTCCGCGAAAAACATTCCTCCAAGATAAGCATTCGCATTGGGTTCACACACATCACAGCCCACGGTCATTTTGCTGACCTTTCCGCCCACCGTCATACTGAAGAGATTGACTTTGGCGTCACGTTTGACCCGGGCCCAGTCCTCCCCGATATGGATCCCCTCGTCGCCCCAGCCCTGCAGGGAGACCAGCTTCACATCGGCCGCCGCATCGAGCAGAAATTCGCGGCCGCTGATACACAGGGTCTTCACCCCATCCGGAGAAGTGAACTGTTCGGCAATCGAGAATTCCGCGAGCCGCTCCGCCACCACCACCAGACGGGGAAGCAGCACCGTGTCGGCCTGGTCATTGTGATACCGGATCAGGATTCCTTTTTCCAGTTTCAGGTTTTTCTTTGCATAGATAAAAAAGCCCACATTCCAGAAGGCGCTGTTCAAATCCAGGAACTTCCGCTGTTCTCCGGGAACCAGAGCGGCCCCCAGACTTTGCTCCAGCAGAACTCCGTGATCCCGCGCCGCCTGATCGAGCGTTGTGACCACCAGATTTCCGTCCCGGCAGACCCCGGTGCGGTCTTCAATTACTGTGCCCGCGGGAGAAACGGAGATGATCAGATCAAAATACTGATCTTCCGGCGCCTCCTCATAAGGCGCGGATCCGGCCGGACGTTCCAACACCCGGAAACGTTCCAGTTGGAACAGATCCGGATCCATCCGCCGATACTCCTCGTGAAAGCGGTCCGGATTCGGAATCCGGGTGTAGGATTCATAGGCGGCAATCCTTTTCGCCTGCAGGAGCGCGTGCTCTCCTTTGCGCGAGCTTTCCAGCAGGGTTTCGTCAAATCCGCCCAGAATCGAGGGGGTTTCTGTCAGGGGTAAATTTAAAGTCGGCATATGTATTCCCTCCGGGTCAGCCAATGCTGCCTTCGAGTTTGATTTCCAGAAGTTTGACCGCTTCCACCGAAAATTCGAGGGGCAGATGTTTAAACACGTCTTTGCAGAAGCCTTTCACCACCATGGAGGCGGCATCCTCTTCGGAAATGCCCCGGCTTTTCAGATAGAAAAGCTGGTCTTCGGAGATGGTGGAGGTGGTGGCCTCATGCGCAAGGTGCGCGGAATCGTCTTCGGACTCAATGTAGGGGAAGGTGTTGGCCGAGCATTCCCGTCCGATCAGCAGCGAATCACAGGCGGAGTGGTTGCGGGCATTGGTTGCCCCCTTCATCACCTGAACCAGCCCGCGGTAATTGTTGCTGGATTCTCCGGCGGAGATTCCTTTGGACACGATCGTGCTGGAGGTGTTTTTCCCCACATGAATCATTTTGGTTCCGGTATCCGCCTGCATCCTGTTGTTGGTGAAGGCCACGGAGTAGAACTCCCCGCTGCTGTAATCCCCCTCCAGCACACAGCTTGGATATTTCCAGGTAATGGCCGCACCGACCTCCACCTGGGTCCAGGAAATCTTGCTGTGATGTCCGCGGCAGTGTCCGCGCTTGGTCACAAAGTTATAAATACCGCCATGGCCTTTTTCATCACCGGCGTACCAGTTCTGCACCGTGGAGTATTTCACTTCCGCATTGTTCAAGGCCACAATCTCCACCACTGCGGCATGCAGCTGATTGGTGTCGCGGGCCGGGGCGGTACAACCCTCCAGATAGGAGCAGGTGGCGTCGTCATCACAAATAATCAGCGTGCGTTCAAACTGACCGGTGTCCGCCGCATTGATCCGGAAATAGGTGGAGAGCTCCACCGGACACTGCACGCCTTTGGGGATGTAACAAAACGATCCGTCGGTGAAGACAGCGGAATTGAGCGCCGCATAAAAATTGTCCCCAGGAGGAACCACAGTGCCCAGATACTGCTGCACCAGCTCCGGATACTTCTGAATCGCCTCGGAGATGGAGCAGAAGATGATTCCCTGCTCCTCCAGCATTTCTTTGTGGGTGGTCCCCACCGAGACGGAGTCAAACACCACATCCATGGCCACACCGGCCAGCGCGTCCCTTTCGCCCAGAGGAATCCCCAGACGCTCAAAGGTTTTGAGCAGTTCAGGATCCAGTTCCGTGGAATCCACTTTCTGCTTGGGGGCGGAGTAATAATGAATGTCCTGAAAATCAATCTCAGGCATATCCAGATAGGCCCAGGTGGGCACTTTCATTTTCTGCCAGCGCCGGAAGGCTTTCAACCGCCATTCGAGCATCCAGACCGGCTCATTCTTTTTACCGGAAATCATGGCAATCACTTCTTCATTGAGCCCCTTGGGGATCGTATCGGTTTCAATATCTGTATAAAATCCGTATTTATACTCCTGAACCAGTGTACTGTCGGTTTCGAATTCGGGCATGGTTTTTCTCCGGGTTGAGGGGTTCAGGCCGTGGCGGAAATCTGTTCACGAACCCAGTCATAGCCTTTTTCCTCGAGCTGTTTGACAAGTTCGGGTCCTCCGGACATGACCACCCGTCCGTCGAGGAGGATGTGGAGGAATTCGGGCTGAATGTAGGTCAGAATGCGTTCATAGTGGGTGATCACCAGCAAGCCCAGGTCCGGACCGCGCAGTTTGTTCACCCCTTTGGAAACGACCTGCAGCGCATCAATGTCCAGTCCGGAATCGGTTTCGTCCATAATCGCGACGGAAGGTTTGAACATCATCATCTGCAGAATTTCCATCCGCTTCTTCTCTCCACCGGAAAAACCCTCATTCAGTCCACGGTTCGCGAAGGATTTGTCCATGTCGAGATATTCCATATTTTCCCGCATCTCTTTGAGGAAGGGACCGGAGGGGGCTTTGCCTTCCGGATGACGGGCGTCGACCGCCTTTTTCATAAAATTGGAAATGCTCACCCCGGGAATCGCCACCGGATACTGAAAGCAGAGAAAAAGTCCGGCCAGCGCCCGCTCGTCCGGGTCCATCTCCAGAATACTTTCTCCGTTGAGCAGAATATCCCCCTCGGTGACTTCATAGTCCGGATGTCCCATGATCACGCTGGAAAGCGTGCTTTTTCCGGAACCGTTCGGACCCATGAGGGCGTGCACTTCTCCCTTGTTGATTTCAAGGTTCACCCCTTTGAGGATTTCGATTTCGCCCGTACGGGCATGCAGATTTTTAATTTGTAAGTAGGACATGATTTTTGTGGTGATTGGTTGAGATTGAAAAGAAAACAGATTTGAAAACGGGGGGGGTTACAGATCAAAGCCCAGATCAAGTTTGGCCTCATCCGTCATGCGCTCCGGACTCCAGGGAGGCTGCCAGACCAGATCGATCTGCACATCCTCCGCGCCCACGGAAAGGCAGGACTCGCGCACATCATGAATGATCATGGGGCCAAAGGGGCAGGCGGGAGAGGTCAGCGTCATTTGAATCCCCACACTCTTATCCTCCAGCACGTTCACACCGTAAATCAGTCCCAGATCCAGAATATTGTACTGGATCTCCGGATCGATCACATTGCGGAGCACCTCGCGGACGGATTCCTCGGTCAAAGGGGTCTCACTCATCGTATCATCTCCTGCGGAACCCCCGCAAAGGCGGGCAGCTCCAATTCGGTTAGTAAATCATTCAGTTTCATGTCGTGTACCTGCTCAATCGCTCTGCGTTCGACCTCACGGACCACCCCCTGCACGTAACAGGAGGGAAAAGCACTGAGCAGGGTGTGACGCTTGGGACGGGTTCCGTGCGACTTGTTTTCCAGCGCATTGATCAAATCACCCAGCCGCAGTTGGTCCAGGCCGGTCTGCAGTTCATATCCTCCCTGAACCCCTTTCACCGCCACCAGCAGATCCGCTTTGGAAAGTTTCTGCAGCACCTTGCCCAGATGGGGTTCGGGGATATTGTAACGCTGCGAAAGCTCGTGGGTGCTCACCCGCGCTCCGGGATCCACACGGTCCAGATGAAACAGCGCCACCAGCGCATATTGAGCTTGTTTTCCAAGTTTAAGCATTGCCTATAAAAGATTGCAGTTCCTACATCTTACACTTATAAAAGAAGTCAAAAAAATTAAATACGACTTTTTTATTCGGATTTGAGACACTATAGCCCGGAATTGTCCTTTTTTCAAAAGAAAAGCATTTTTAGAAGGTGCAGGATTGCAGTTTGTCCGATATTGAGATTGAACCAGACCTTATTCATGAGCGATTCAACCCACACAACTGACTCCGGGGCCCCGCGGGAGCGTCTGCTGAATGTTCCCGTCGCGGAACTGAATCTGGCTCCGAACGCTCCGAAAATCCTGCAGGCCCCCGAAACGCTGACCCAGTCGGTGGGTACCTATGGGATTTTACAGCCCCTGCTGGTCCGTCCGGGAGCAGATGGCTATGAGGTGGTGGCCGGCTTCAAACGTCTTCAGGCCGCAAAATCGGCGGGTTTGACGGAGGTGCCGGTGCGGGTGTACCGGGTGGAGGACGAAGCTCTGGAGGGACTGTTCAACGCCAGCAATGTGCGCTCCGAGGCGCGCAACCGGGTCAGCCTCCCCCCCATGGGCGAATACAAACCGAATGGAAAACTGAGTGGATTGCTGGAGGAGGAACTCAACCGGACCCCCGGGGATGTGCCTTACAAATCGATTATGACGGTGGCGGTGACCATTCTGCTGCTGATCTGGGGCGGCATCGCGCTGAAAAAACATCTTCCCTGGGGTGGAACGCCTCCCCCTCCCGCCGCCACGCCGACCCCGGAACCCGTCCGGAATGAGCGTGCCCCGCTGCCTCCGGTCAGTCCGGACAGACCGGGCTCCCCGGCCAAAGTCTCTCTGGCCCGCTGGCGTCTGCTGCTCATGGACGTGGGCGGCATCGAAGTCCGGGACGAATCCGGAGTTCCCCGCATTGTCTTTTCAGATCCGGTTTTCAGCCGGCTCACCACCATCGATCCCGCCCAGAAAACCAAATTGGATCAGATCGCACGGATTGTCCGGCAGGCAAACGCCTCCGCCGTCCTCACCATCATCGGCCATACCGACAATGATCCGATCCGTCCCAGTTCTGAATACCGCAGCAACGAATATTTAAGCGAGCTGCGCGCCCGGGAAGTGGTGAATTATCTGGCGGGAACCGGCACCTTCCCCCCTGCACAGCTCCGCCCCATTGCCATGGGCGCACAGGATCCTCCCTTCCCCAACAGCTCTGCGGCCAGCAAAGCCAAAAACCGGACCGTCTCCATCGAGATCATGCAGCCGGTCAACTGATTTATCTGAAACCCCAACCTTTACAGGAGCCTGCATGAAAAAAGCCACCATCAAAACCAACAAAGGCGATATCGTCCTCGAGCTTTATGACAGCCGCGCCCCCAAAACCGTCGCGAATTTTGAAAAACTTGCCAAAGACGGATTTTACGACGGAATCAAATTCCACCGCGTGATCGCCGACTTCATGATTCAGACCGGATGCCCTCTGGGAACCGGAACCGGCGGACCCGGTTACACCTTTGAAGATGAATTTCATCCCGAACTCCGCCACACCGGCCCCGGAATCCTCTCCATGGCCAATGCCGGTCCCAACACCAACGGCTCCCAGTTCTTCATCACCCACGTCCCCTGCCCCTGGCTGGACGGAAAACACGCCGTCTTCGGATCGGTGATCACCGGACAGGATGTGGTCGACAGCATTGCCCAGGGCGATGTGATGATCGAAGTGACCATCGAAGACTGAAATCACCCTCACCGAAAAAGGCGGGAGTTCAAAGCTCCCGCCTTTTTTATATCCCTTTTCAGGCTTTGCCCGCTGCGGATTTTTTCCCCAGCGAATACGCCAGCTCCTGCAGGCTCTCCATAATTCGGGCATCCACCACCGTGACTCCCGCAGGAACTTTGATGTGCTTATACGCCAGATTCAAAATGGCCTTCACCCCGCAGTCCACCAGCATCTCGGCCACCGCCTGCGCGGCCGCGCTCGGCACCGCAATAATCCCAATGTCGATTTTATGTTTTTTCGCCTGATCCGCGAGCGCATCGATCGACATCACCTCGGTATTTCCAAAAAACCTCCCAATCAGCTTTTCATCCCGGTCAAACAGTCCGCAAATGTCAAAGCCGCGGCGGGCAAACGCACCATGTTCCGCCAGAGCGCGGCCCAGATGTCCCGCCCCGATGATCACCACATGATGCATGATATCCGCCCCGAGAATCTGACGCAGCACCGCCTCCAGCTGACTGGTCTCGTACCCCTTTTTGGAGATTCCGCGCAAATCCATATGCGAAAGATCCTGACGCACCGTCGAACTGGTAAGGCCCAGCGCATCCGCAATATCCTGGGAAGAAGCCCATTCCACCCCCTCCTCTCTCAGTTCCTGGACATGCACCAGATACTTGGGGAGCCGCCGGATCACCGGTTGCGGAATATGATCGGATTCTAACATTCAACCAGCTTGATGAAAATTTGTCCGGAGGCAAGTTTTTCGTCAAATATTTATCGGTATTTCGCACAAAAATACCGAACCGCTGTTGTGGATAGAACGACTCCCTGAAAAAAATCCCCTCGGGTTGAATTTGTATTCCGATAAATTTCGGCCATAAGCGCACAATGTACTCCAGCGAAATCCTCCCCATCCTCTCCCGGCTGATCGCCACCCCGTCGGTGAATCCCGCACACAGTGCAGACTCCAATATCCACGGAGAAAAACGGATGGCCCTGCTGCTGGCGGATCTGTTCCGGGAACGAGGGCTGGAGGTGGAAATGCTTTTTCCCATGGGAGAGGACCGTCCCGCCGTGCTGGGCAAAAGTCGTCCGCAAACGGTTCACCGGACCCTGATGTTTGAGATGCATCTGGACACCGTGGGCGTGGCCGACATGACGATCTCCCCGTTTGAAAGCACACAGAGGGACGACAGGATCTACGGACGCGGCAGCTGCGACATGAAAGGTTCAATGGCCGCCCTGTTTGCGGTACTGACCCGGGAACGGATTGAAACTCTCGCCAGAAAAGGAATACAGCTTCTCTTAGTGGGGGCGCCGGACGAGGAAACCGGCCTGGGCGGTTCCACCAGATTGGCGGCGGAGGGGTTGGGTGCGGATTGGGCAGTGATTCTTGAACCCACCCGTTGCCTCCCCGTGATCGCACACAAGGGGGCCCTGTGGTACGAGGTGGAACTCCGCGGCCGTTCGGGACATGGCAGTCAACCGGATAAAGGCGTAAGCACCAACGCCGCGCTCGCGGATTTCCTTCCAAATCTTTTGCGCATTCACGGAGACCTGGCCGCGGCATACGCGCATCCCCTCCTGGGGCACTCCTCTTTGAATATCGGCCGAATCGTGGGCGGTCAGACTTTCAATATCATCCCGGAACGCACCTTGCTGCAGCTGGACCGCCGGGTCATTCCCAATGAACCTTCCGAACTTTTCCCGGAGCGTGTGTCCGCCGCGATCGCCTCCCTGATTGAACAGGGCAAACTGCTGGGCGGCTCCTGCACCCTCACCAATCAGACCGATGCCTTTGCCACAGATGAAGATTCCGAATGGGTCCGGGCCCTGCAGCGCTCCATCACCCGGGTCACCGGCGAGCCGGCCCCCTGCTCCGGCACCTCCTGGGTCAGCGACGCCTCCCCATTCAGCAAAACCTGCGGTCAGGTTCTGGTCTTTGGTCCGGGAGATATTGCGCAGGCCCATACCGACAATGAGTACATCGAAATAAGTCAACTGGAAACCGCAGCGGCCGTATTCGCCGAGTTTCTGGACCACGGGGTCGACGGATGAAAACGGAGCGATGCACCCGCCTCTGCCTGCTCATCGCGGCTCTGGCCGCCGGAGTGCTGACCTGCATCGCGCTTTGGTGGGCTCCGCTGAATCAGGATGAAGGCTGGTACCTCATGGCTTCCCGCCGGGTAAGCCAGGGGCAGATGCCCTATCGGGATTTTGCCTTCACCCAGGGCCCTCTCTTTCCCTACGTGCTGCAAATTGCCCAGCCCCTGATCCGTTGGCAGGGAGTGCTGGGAGGCCGTCTTTTTCAGCTTTTCTGGCTGGGAATGACCTTCTGGGTGCTGCTGTGGGGCAGCCGGATCTGTGTGCCGAAAGCGCGATGGGGTTTCGCCGCACTGCTTCTGATCTGTCTGCTGGGGCTGAATGTGTTTCAACTCCAGTTCACCGCCACAATCAAAACCTACACCCTGGCCGGATATTTCCTCAGCCTCTCTCTACTGGGATGGCTGAGTTATCACCGTCAGCCCCGCCGTTCCACCCTGATCCTCTGCGCCGCCGCTCTGGCCGCTGCCACGGCCACCCGGCTTTCACTGGGACTCTTTTTCATTCCTTTCACCTGCGATTTGCTCAGCCGGAGAACCCATAAAACAACGGAACGGGAAGTCTGGTGGTTCCCGCTCACGGGCGGACTGTGTCTGCTGCTGTTGTTTCTCCCGTTTTTCCGGGAAGCGCCCGAGGGATTCCGCATGGGACTCCTCGAATTCCACACCTCCCGCGAAGCGGAGGGCCTTCTTTTGCTCAAAGCCGGCTTTCTCTCCCGGATGTTTCAGTCTTATTTGCCCGCGCTGCTCCTGCTGTTCGTTTTACTTCCCCGATGGAGACAATGGCAGCCCGGACTCCACAGCGTTGCGGCCGGCATCTTCGCCGTCAGCCTGCTTCATCTTCTGGCTCCCTTTCACTACGATGAGTATCAGAGCGTCCTCTACCCGGCCCTGGTACTGCTGATCGCAATCGAAAGCGCCCGCCAAGTGCCCACGGAATGGCTGAGACCGGGCGCGGTTCTGCTGTTGCTGACCGGACTGCTCGGCGCTTTTTCCTCTCCGCAGCTTCCCGGTTGGTTCTCTTACGGACCCGACCGCATCTGGTGGAGAATGAAGCCGGAATCCGATTTGCATTTGCTCCGCGAAACCGCCCGCAGCCTCAAGGAACTTGCCCCCGATGCCGGGGAAATCTTCACTTCAGACACCTATCTGGCCATCGAAACCAATTGGGAAATCCCTGAGGACATGGAAATGGGGCCCTTTAGTTTTTTTCCGGATCTTGAAACCCACCGGGCAAAACAACTGCAGGTCCTCAACACAGAACGCCTTTTAGAGCAGATCCGCCACAGCGCCGCCCCCCTTGCCGCTCTCAGTGGTTACAGCTTCAGTATTCAAAGCCCTTCCATCACGCCGACTCCGCCGGAAACCCTCCAGCTCCTGCGGGGACATCTGAAGGAAAAATATCAACTCATCGCCGTGGTGGATAATTTCGGCCAGGCAAATACCGGACTGTCGGTCTATCGACTCAAAAACTCCCCGGACCAGGAACTACGGAATCTGTCTGCTGAGTAAGCCTTTCAGAAAATTCACCTCGTCCTTTCGGATGCGGAGCGTTTCAGAGCAGGGCTATAGGGGTCGAAAACTTTTGCGTCCCTTCGTGGCAAAACAAAAATATCTGGCTACGCTATTTTTGAAAATGCGCTGATGATCCAGTAAATCCTGTAGATCCGGTCAGAAATACTCACTCCTTGCGGGCGTGCGTTCCGATGTTTTTCACACGAAGATGCGATTCAAAATGGGTTCCGCACGGAAGCATAAAAAAAGCCGGGCAAGCCCGGCTTTTATCAGCAAACACGTATCCACTACCAGCGGTAATGAGCAAAGGCGCGGTTGGCCTGCGCCATTTTGTGCGTATCGTCGCGTTTTTTGATGGCTGAACCCGTGTTGTTGTGGGCATCCACCAACTCGTTGGCCAGTGCATTGGCCAGCGGAGTGCCTTTTTTGGCCCGGGAAAACTGAATAATCCAGCGCATAGCCAGTGAACGGCTGCGGGGGGTGGAAAGTTCCATCGGCACCTGGTAGGTGGCTCCACCCACGCGGCGGGATTTCACTTCCAACTGAGGACGCACATTCTCGATGGCATTCTCAAAAACCTCAATCGGGTTTTCATTGGTCTTTTCCTCTACCTGACGCAGAGCGGTATAGATGATTTTCTGCGCGACAGTTTTTTTGCCTTTGCGCATGATTTGGTTCACGAAACGGGTGATCTCCGGGTTCTGGAATTTCGGATCCGGAAGGATTTCCCGTTTAATTGAGCGGTGACGACGTGCCATATGTGTATGTTCCTAAAACGATGGGTTAAATTAGCTCTTCACTTTCGGACGCTTGGTTCCGTATTTGGAACGTCCCTGATTCCGTCCATCCACGCCCAGACAGTCCAGCGCACCACGAACAATGTGATACCGTACACCGGGAAGGTCAGGCACACGGCCTCCACGAACCAGCACCATGCTGTGCTCCTGAAGATTGTGACCCTCACCGGGAATGTAGGCGGTGACTTCCTGACCGTTGGTCAGACGCACACGGGCAATCTTCCGCAGCGCAGAGTTGGGTTTTTTCGGAGTCTGGGTCTTTACCAACAGACATACCCCACGGCGCTGCGGACACTGCTGCAACGCACGTGATTTACTTTTTTTACGGATGGGGCTGCGTCCGTTGCGCACAAGCTGATTAATGGTAGGCATAAAATTTCCTTCAAAAAGGTGAAATCGGGCTGGGGGCCTTAACACAAAGACCCCCTGCCTGACAACTCCCTAACTTAACTTTCAATTGATTTTTTTTCGTCAAACATTTCTTCTCCCAGCAGCTCATCCGCCGAAATCGGCTCGGAGGCATACTTGAGTCGGATGTCACGGTACATGTCAAATCCGGTTCCGGCCGGAATCAAATGACCCATGATCACATTCTCTTTAAAACCGCGGAGGTTGTCACGCTTGGTCAGCGAGGCTGCCTCGGTCAGTACCCGGGTAGTGTCCTGGAAGGACGCCGCGGAGATGAAACTTTCGGTTTCCAGTGCCGCTTTGGTGATTCCCAAAAGGACCGGCGACGCTTCTGCGGGACGACGTCCTTCACTGACCGCTTTTTTGTTGAGTTCTTCAAAGGTCAGACGGTCAATCTGATCCCCCGGCAGCAGATCGGTGTCTCCGGCATCGGAGATTTTCACCTTGCGGAGCATCTGACGCACAATCACTTCGATATGTTTGTCATTAATCTCCACACCCTGCACCCGGTACACAGACTGAACCTGGTTCACCAAATACTCCTGCAGCGCCCGGGGGCCGCAGACCTCCAGCAGTTCCTGCGGGGTTACCGGACCTTCCGTCAGCTGCTGACCTTTCTTCACATGGTCTCCACGGAACACCACCACGTGTTTTCCCATGGGGATCAGGTGCTCTTCCGACTCACCAGTTTCCTGGTCATGAATCATCAGACGACGTTTACCGCGGGTGGAACCTTCAAAGTCCACCACCCCGTCGATTTTGGCGATTTCCGCCGCATCTTTGGGTTTACGGGCTTCAAACAGTTCCGCCACCCGGGGAAGACCCCCGGTAATATCGTTGGTCCGGGCCGCTTTTCTCGGAGTTTTGGCCACCACAGTTCCCGCCGTCACATCGGCTCCTTCCACCACCGTCACCTGGGCGCCGGAGGGAATGGCGTACGCATTGAGCGTGGATTCGCCGTCGTTCGGATTCACCACGATGATCTGCGGGTGCAGGTCTTCTTTGTGCTCCAGAACCACGGTGTTTTCCAGTCCGGTCTGCGCGTCGAGTTCTTTGCGGATGGTCACCCCTTCGATAAAGTCATGGAATTTGACTTTACCGGTGTGCTCGGAAATAATCGGCACATTGTGGGGATCCCATTTCATGAACGCCTGGTTTTTCTTCACTTTTTCGCCGTCCTGCACGTAGATCTGACTTCCAATCATCGTGGTGTGGCGTTCCAGTTCGCGTCCCTGCTTGTCGTAAATTCCGATGGAACCGTTCTTGTTGAGTACGGTCCAGGCCTGCTGTCCGTCCTCGGTGGTCACCGGCACCGCGCGCACATCACTGTAACGCATGATTCCGGAGTTCCGGGCGGAGACTTCAGGGTTTTTGAACACCCCGCTGGCCACCCCTCCCACGTGGAAGGTACGCATGGTAAGCTGGGTTCCGGGTTCACCAATGGACTGCGCCGCAATGATTCCCACCGATTCACCCAGCATTCCGGGTGCGCCGGTCGCGGGATTCACGCCGTAACATTTGACACAGACCCCGCGTTTGCTTTCGCAGGTCAGCGCGGAGCGGATTTTCATCACTTCGATGCCGGCATGGTCAATCCGGTCCGCCACCGCTTCGTCAATCATCTGCCCTTCCGCAACAATAATGGAGCCGTTGGAAGGATCGAGCACGTTCTGCTGTGCGGTGCGCCCGATACAGCGCTGCCCCACCGTGACCAGCTCTTCGTCTCCCTCCATGATGGACTGGACTTCGATTCCGTTCACGGTTCCGCAGTCCTCCTCCACCACAATGATGTCGTGGGAGACGTCGACCAGCTTCCGGGTGAGATATCCGGAGTCCGCCGTTTTCAGCGCGGTGTCCGCCAGACCTTTCCGGGCGCCGTGGGTACTGATGAAGTATTCCAGCACCGTCAGACCTTCCCGGAAGTTCGAGAGAATCGGACGCTCAATAATCGCACCCGACGGCTTGGCCATCAGACCGCGCATCCCGGCCAGCTGACGGATCTGCTGTTTGGAACCACGGGCACCGGAATCCACCATCACGAAGATCGGATTGATGTGGTCCTGATTGTTGTTGTACTCCATGGCCCGGAACATCACGTTGGTAATTTCCTCGGTGGTGTGCGTCCAGATATCCACAATCCGGTTGTAACGCTCTCCGTCGGTGATCACCCCTTTCCGGTACTGGGTCTCCACCTCTGACAGCTGCTGATTTGCCACATCCAGCAATTGATGCTTTTCATCCGGAATGTTCATGTCGATGATCCCGATGGAGATCCCGGACATGGTGGCCTGATCGAATCCCAGCTCTTTGAGCCGGTCCAGTGCCTTCACGGTTTCCGCATGACCTGCAGTCTGGTAACAGCGCCAAATGATATCCCCCAGGGTCTTTTTGGTGACCACTTTGTTGAGGAATCCAAGCTCTTTGGGCCAGATTTCATTGAAAAATACCCGACCCACGGTTGTAACAATCACGGATTTTTCAGAATCCCCGAAGATGGTCTCGCTCTGATAGTCAGGATTTTTGAAACGGATCCGGGAGTGAATATGCAGCACACCTTCGTCATGCGCGGTATGCACTTCATGGGCATCACAGAGGATGGGCAGATGCTCTTCCGGATCAATGCTTCCCGTGCGGTCCGCAATGCGGTCATGCTGCGAATGAGTAGTCACATAATAGGCCCCCAGACAGATGTCCTGGGACGGCGTCGTGATCGGCCGGCCGCTGGAGGGGGAGAAGATGTTGTTGCTCGCCAGCATCAGCAGGCGGGTTTCCATCTGCGCCTCCACAGAAAGCGGAACGTGTACCGCCATTTGGTCGCCGTCAAAGTCCGCGTTGTAGGCCGTACAGACCAGCGGATGCACCCGGATCGCGGATCCTTCAATCAGCGTCGGCTCAAAGGCCTGAATCGACAGACGGTGCAGCGTCGGAGCGCGGTTGAGGAGCACGGAATGACCTTTGGTCACCTCTTCCAGAATATCCCACACCTCATCCGCCTCGCGTTCAATCAGTTTTTTCGCGGAACGGACCGTGTGCACAATCCCTTTTTCTTTCAGACGGCGGATAATGAAAGGCTCAAACAGCACCAACGCCATTTTCTTGGGCAGTCCGCACTGATGCAGTTTCAGGTCCGGTCCCACCACAATCACGGAACGTCCGGAGTAATCCACCCGTTTTCCGAGCAGGTTCTGACGGAAACGTCCCTGTTTCCCTTTGAGCATATCACTCAGCGATTTCAGCGGACGGTTCCCCGGTCCGGTCACCGCGCGGCCGTGACGGCCGTTGTCCAGCATCGCATCCACGGCCTCCTGGAGCATCCGTTTTTCGTTGCGGATAATCACATCCGGCGTTTTCAGCTGCAGCAGACTTTTCAGACGGTTGTTGCGGTTGATCACCCGGCGGTACAGATCATTCAGGTCGGAAGTCGCAAAACGTCCCCCCTCCAGCGGTACCAGCGGACGCAGATCCGGCGGAATCACCGGCAGCGCTTCGAGAATCATCCATTCCGGACGGGTGTCCGAATCCATGAACGCCTGCATGGTTTTCAGACGTTTGGTCAGCTTTTTAAGAATCTGCTTGGAACCGGTGTTCTCGATTCCCGCCTGAATTTCTTCAATTTCAGCGGCAATGTCGATCTTGGCAATCAGGTCGCGAACCCCTTCCGCACCCATCTTGGCCACAAAGGCTCCTTCGCCGTATTTGTCTTCAGCTTCCCGCATTTCCATTTCGCTGAGCAGCTGTTTTTCCTCCAGCGGCGTGTCGCCGGGATCCACCACGATGTAATCCTCGTAGTACAGAACCCGCTCCAGAGCCCGGGCGGTCATGTCCAGCACCATGCCCAGACGGGTCGGGGTGCATTTGAAAAACCAGATATGGGAGACCGGCACCGCCAGTTCAATCAGTCCCATACGCTCCCGACGCACCCGGGACAGGGTCACTTCCACCCCGCAACGGTCGCAGATCACATCTTTGTGTTTGATGCGTTTGTATTTTCCACAGGCACATTCCCAGTCTTTGGTGGGGCCGAAAATACGCTCGCAGAACAAGCCGCCTTTTTCCGGTTTAAAAGTGCGGTAGTTGATGGTCTCAGGATTTTTGACCTCCTGATATTCGCCATTGCGGTAGGCCCAGGACCGGATGGTCTCGGGGGACGCAATGGAAATGGTGGCGTAATCGACGCCTGCATCATTATTCAGGCTGGGGATGAGGTTATGTTCTGTATTTTCCACCGTGGGGATTCTCCGTTTGCAAAGTTTTTTTGATCAAATTGTCAGATTCCCGGAGAGAAATCTCTCCGGTTGGGTTCATCAGCTTCAGGCTTCTTTTTCGTGTTCGACGCGAATGTCCAAACCAAGGGCCATCATTTCTTTCATCAGAACGTTGAAAGATTCCGGGGTCTCGGATTCCAGAGAATTATGACCCTTGACGATGGCCTCGTAGATCCGGGTACGGCCGGCGAGGTCGTCCGACTTCACAGTCAGCACCTCCTGCAGCGAGTACGCCGCACCATACGCCTCCAGCGCCCACACTTCCATTTCCCCGAAACGCGGTCCGCCGTACTGCGCTTTTCCGCCCAGCGGCTGCTGGGTGACCAGAGAGTAAGGCCCCACTGCGCGGGCATGGATTTTTTCGCTGACCAAATGGTGCAGTTTGAGCATGTAAATCATCCCAACCACCACTTTCTGGTCAAACTGCTCTCCGGTCCGGCCATCATAAAGATCGGTTTTTCCGGTATTCGGCAGACCGGCCTGATCCATCAGCTCCCAGATTTTCGATTCGGGAATCCCGTCGAATACCGGCGTAGCCGCGTGCAGACCCAGTTTGTGACATGCCCAACCCAGATGGGTCTCCAGAACCTGTCCCACGTTCATACGGCTGGGTACCCCCAGGGGATTCAGCACGATGTCCACCGGTGTTCCGTCAGGCAGGAACGGCATGTCCTCCTCCGGAACAATGCGGGCAATCACCCCTTTGTTTCCGTGGCGTCCGGCCATTTTGTCCCCCACCATCAGCTTTTTCTTGCTGGTGACGTAGACTTTGACCCGTTTGACCACCCCGGGATCCACCTCATCTCCACTTTCGAGGCGGTCCATGTTGCGGTCATATTCCTCCTCGAGCTCCTCAAACTTGCTGTTGAACTCGGAGATGATTCCCTCAATCTTGATCTGAATCGGACTCGGATCAATTTCGATGCTCTTGTGAGCCGCCGCAAGTTTCCGCAGCAGGGTCTTGGTGATCTTCCGGTTGGCCGGAATGATGATCTCATCGGTCTTGGAGTTGATCACGTCCAGAGGAATCTTTTCCCCCAGCAGAATGTTGCTGAGTGCCTCGGTCAGAGCTTCGGTAATTTCAGAGGTTTTGTTTTTATGATCCTCATGAATCGCTTTGGCCTGACGGCGTTTTTCGCTCGGCGTAAGTTTGCTCTTCTTGCTGGAATTGCGGGAGGCGATCTTCACGTCCATCACAATCCCGGTGGTGCCGGAAGGAACGGTCAGAGAGGTGTCCCGCACGTCGGCGGCTTTCTCCCCGAAAATAGCCCGCAGCAGACGCTCTTCCGGCGCCAGCTCGGTCTCGCTCTTCGGCGTGATTTTTCCGACCAGAATGTCGCCGGGTTTGACCTCGGCTCCCACCCGGATGATTCCGTCGTGGTCCAGATTCTTCAGCGCCTCCTCGCCCACATTGGGAATGTCACGGGTGATCTCTTCCGGACCCAGTTTGGTGTCACGGGCGTCACACTCGAACTCCTCAATATGCAGGGAGGTGTAAACATCGTCTTTCACCATCCGCTCATTCAGCAGAATCGCGTCCTCGAAGTTGTAACCGCACCAGGGCATGAAAGCCACCAGCACGTTGCGTCCCAGTGCCAGATCGCCCATGTCGGTCGCCGCACCATCGGCAAGCACCTCGCCGACTTTTACTTTCTGACCCACTTTGACGATGGGTTTCTGGTTCGCACAGGTCCCGGCATTCGTGCGCATGAATTTGCGCAGTTCATAGTGTTCGAAATCTTCAGCGGGCGTGCGTTTGCCGGGAACAGATCCGTTGCGGCTCACAATAATCTCCGTGGCGGTCACCCGGGCAATGGTTCCAGCTTTCTCCGCGATCACCACCACGCCGGAGTCACGTGCCACCCGCGCTTCCACGCCAGTGCCCACGTAGGGACGTTCCGTGACCAGCAGCGGCACGGCCTGACGCTGCATGTTCGATCCCATCAGTGCCCGGTTCGCATCGTCGTGCTCCAGGAAGGGAATCAGGGAAGTGGCCACCGAAACCATCTGCAGCGGCGACACATCCATGTGCGTCACTTCATCGCGGTGCACCAGCTCAAATTCACCCGCCCGGCGGACCGAAACCATTTCGTTCACAAAGGATCCGTCCTCGTTCAGCGGCGCATTGGCCTGGGCAATCACGAAACGCTCTTCATCATCCGCATTCAGGAAAGTCGCGTGTTTGCTGACTTTTCCGTTTTTCACTTCCCGGTACGGACTTTCAATAAAGCCGAATTCATTCACCCGGGCGTAGGTGGAGAGAGAGCTGATCAGACCGATGTTCGGACCTTCCGGCGTTTCAATCGGACAAATCCGTCCGTAGTGAGAGGTGTGAACGTCGCGGACTTCAAATCCTGCGCGTTCGCGTGTCAGACCACCCGGGCC
>JBMTJR010000013.1:0-17718 GCA_049438565.1 Kiritimatiellia bacterium | reverse complement strand
TCGGCCGCCTCGAGCCGGCAGAGGGTCTGATTCAGAAAGGAGGGAAGGGTGGTGGCGAGGGCGCCGCCGATCACGCCGCTGCGCAGAAACTGCCGGCGGGTCATAAAAGGGGGATCTTTTTTCATGGCGTATCTTTAGGTCAGGTAAGTTGGAATTGAGGTTGCTGGACCAACTGTTCCAGCACCTGAACCATCTGGGCGTGGTTCCACTCGGAGAGAGGGGGGAGCTGGGCAAGATAGGCATCCATCTGCGCGCGTTCCTGCTCCCGCAGTGGACTGTGATAAAAACGGTCAAACAGAAGTTCGCGCACCTGTGTCCGGTCCAAGGTCCGGTCCGGAAAGAGAAGGTCGGCTGAAAAACTGTTTTTGCTGCGGATCAGGCGTTTGGCCAGGGCATAGCGGAGGGAGAGACTGGAGGCGGTGATCCAGGCCGCTCCGCCGTCCCAGCCTTTTACCGAAGGCGGTTCAAACAGTTTCTGACCCAGCTGCTGGCAGGCCTGCATCATTTGAGTTCCCGGGACGGGATCGCATTGGAGGGTGCGCACCAGATGGGCGGTGAGCTGCACCGGACTTTTAATCTGACCCCGGATCACGGAGGGATGATAAAAATCCTCATGCAGGAAAAGGGTTCGGAGTGCGGTATGGAGATCAAAATCCGATGCGCGCAGACTCCGGCTGATATCGCGCTGGGCGGCGGGATTCGGAATTTCAGACGCGAAAAACTTCCACAGCCGCTCGGCCAGAAAATCGGCGGCCTGCGGTTGCCGGAGAATTTCATCCACGATTTCCTCTCCGCGGAGAGGACCGGTTGCATTCAGAAAATGTTTTTCCCCGAGATCCATCTGGCGGGGCCGGGTCTGAAACTCCCAGCGTCCGGGATGGACCGACCATCCGGTAAAAGCCCGGGCCGCATTGCGGATATCCTCCTCGGCGTAATTCCCTTCGCCCAGAGTGAAAAGCTCCAGGAGTTCGCGGGCATAATTTTCGTTGGGCTTCTGTTTGTTGCTGCCGGCGTTGTCCAGATAAATGAGCATGGCCGGATCCTGGGAGATCTCCAGCAGGAGCTGCCGCCAGCTTCCCTGTCCCTGCCTGCGGAAAAGGAGATTCTGCTGAATCATGGGAAAGGACCCTCTCACCTTCTGCACCGAAGTGGCAAAATGACCGTGCCAGAAGAGGGTCAGTTTTTCCTCCAGCGGATGGGTCGACTGCACCATGCGCTCCAGCCACCAAATCCGTGCCTGCCTGAGATTTTCCTGCTGTTCTTTTTGGAAGGCGCGTTGCAGATTGCGTCGTTCCTGCTCCTCCATTTGGTAAAGTTCTTTCCGGCTTAAGCCCTGCGGACTCCGGAGTAGCGCCTCCGGACGCTGAAACCATTCCGGAGAATCCGCCAGAGTGGCGGGGGGCTGCGGTTCCAGAAAAGTGTCCACGGCTTCGGCGGGCCGGAGGGTCTGCAGGTGGTCAAGTTCTGCGGGCGCAGGGCCGAAGCCTGCGCGTACCGCGAGATGGGCGGCCGTTTTCCGGTTCCATTTCCGGCGACTGATCTGGGGGGTCTTTGCCATGCAACGAATCCGGACGAATGAGAATTATTCCGATAGTAGAGCGGAGATGGCCGGAAACACAAGCTCTGATTTGTATTCCCAAGGTCCTATTTTTCCAGTTGCGGCGTCCAGAGAGTCAACTGATCCCGGCCATTCATCTTAGACGTGTAGAGGGCATGGTCGGCCCTTTCCAGTAGGGCGTCTTTGCTGATTTCCGGCTCCTCCCCGCAGTGCAGGACCAATCCAGCTGACAGGGTTACTCGATGTTCCGGGGTTTGTTCCAACTTCAGGTCCCGACGGACCTTGTCCAAGAGGTCTTCGCCCAGAAGGAGAAGATTCCGTGCACGCACCTGTGGAAACCAAATCAGAAATTCATCCCCGCCCATACGGATCGTGGCATCTCCCGGGGAGAGGAGATTCCGGAGGATCTCTGAAAACTGTATAAGAACCTGATCTCCGGTGGAGTGGCCGTACAGGTCATTGATCTTCTTGAAATGATCCAGGTCAAGAATCATCACCGCAAAGGCATCCTGTTCATGCAACCGGCCCTCGCAGAATTTAGAAAGCTCTATATCCATGAACCATCGGTTGAAACATCCGGTCATGGGATCGGTGATGAGGAGTTGGCGCATATTCCGGATGCAAAGCAGGCCGGTGCAAAGCTGATGCAGCACCACGTTTAATTTCGCGGGTAGTCTTTCCGCTCCGCCTAGATCCACCATGAGCAATCCCTGAAACCTTTCATCCACCTCCAGAGGAAGCGCGGTCCATTTTTTTAACCTTGAAGGGGAAGGGCCGGCATTCATTGAGACGTTCACTTCCACCCGGCATCTTTCTGCAAGCAACGCATTTGGGGAATACTGTTTTAAGGCTTCAAAACAGAGGTCCTGAAGTTCTTCGTACAGATGGTCCGGGAGAACCGTAACAGAATAGATTTGCAGAAACCAGCTCCCCTCCATTTCTTCCACCAGAATGGCCGCACCCTGTCCGCCAAGGATCCGGGTGAGGCCTCTCGCGCAGCATTGCAGCATCCGGTCCTGATCCATCTGACGGAAACATGCATCCGCCATATCCTGCAGGAGAAGAGTTTCCGGTGGGGTGGGGGAGGCAGAAGGAGCGGAGGAGTCGGTCATACGGTTTTCATAATCAAAAGTGCGCAGGGCCAGTTATGCCTCAAAAGCGGAGCAATACCAACCGGAAATCACTCCGCAAGGCTGCCAACCTGAAACAGGCTCTGGACCTCGGCGGCGCAGAGCGCGAAAACCTCCTCGAAACTTCCGGTGCCGTCGATCGTCTTTACGCCATGCTGCTGCTCGTACTTTTTAATTACCGGAATGGTTTTCTGTTCGTGATCGCGCAGGCGGCGGACAATTTTTTCGGTGCTGGTGTCGTAGGGCATGCAGTGATCGGTCCGCCCCCGGCTTGCCAGCCGCTCCATAAGCTGCAGCATCGGCACTTCGATCTCCAAAATTTTGGAGATGGAGCAGCCGTTTTTCATCAGCAGTCCGTCCAGAATGTAGGACTGAACCAGGGTGCGGGGAAAACCTTTGAAAATAAACCCGCGTACGCCGTGGCTGGAGGCGATCTTTTTTTCGATCAGCGGAATCACGATTTCATCTGGCACCAGTTGACCGCTTTCATAGAGTGCGGTGACCTGCCGGCCGATTTCGCTGTCCGAGGCCATTTCCTCCTCCAGCATTTTTCCGGTGGCCACAAATTCGAGTCCGAATTTTTCCGCCAGCGCCCGGGCCTGGGATCCGCGTCCGGAACCGGGGTATCCGAACACCACAATGCTCACCGGTTTTTTGGTGTACTGAGAAGCCGCGATCCGGGAGACCTCCTCTTCGACCTCTTCAATGCTCGCCGTGCCGTCCACATCGGAGCGGACGCCTTTCTGGGCATAGAAATCAAGCACCGGAAGCGTTTTGTCGTGATATTCCTTCAAGCGGTTGCGGATCACTTTCTCGTTGTCATCCGAGCGTCCGGACGTCTTGCCCCGCTCGATCAGCCGCCGCACGGACTCTTCTTCGGGCACCTCCAGATTGATCAGGCAGTCCAGTTCACTGTTCAGTTTGATCATCAGCCCTTCCAGAATGTAGGCCTGGATGGTGGTCCGGGGAAAGCCGTCGAACAGAAATCCGTTGGCATGCGGATTTTCCGCAATGGTTTTCTCCAGAATCTGCACAATGATCTCGTCGGGAACCAGATTGCCGGAGGAGATAATGTCTTTGGCTTTTTTTCCCAGCTCGCTTTCGGCTTTGAGCTCTTTGCGCAGCAGATCCCCGGTCGAAATATAACAGAGATTGAAACGCTCCACGAGCTGGCGGGACTGGGTGCCTTTGCCTGCACCGGGCGGACCGAAAAGGGCGATATTGAGCATGGGGGTCTCCTGTTGAAAGGTCGGACGGTTCTCTGCAGAGAATAAACAGGTTTTCATTGAAAGTACATGACGAAAATGCTTCGCCGTCCCGGCCGGACTGAAGGCGGCTGTGATTTATTTCCTTCCCAATTTTCAAAACCCGTTTAGGGTCCATCTCATGAAAGTTTTTACGGTTTTGATTTTTGCCGCGCTGTTCTCTTCGGGCTGCCGCCGGGATCCTGACGGCCCTCCGCCCCTGGTGGTGGGGATGGAGCTGGCCTACCCTCCTTTTGAAATGACGGATGAGCGGGGAAGTCCCCGCGGAGTGAGCGTGGACATGGCCGAGGCGCTGGCGGCTGATTTGAACCGGCCCCTGGAAATCCGCAATCTGGCCTTTGACGGATTGATTCCGGCTTTGAAAACCGGGTCCATTGATTTGGTGATCAGCTCAATGACCGCCACGGAGGAACGGGCGAAATCCATCGATTTTTCCGATCCCTATCTGTTTACGGGTCTGGCCATGCTGGTTGCCCGGGATTCCACGGTGAAGTCTGTGGCGGACCTGAATCAGGCGGGCCGGGTGGTCGCGGTCAAGCTGGGCACCACCGGACATGTTTACGCCACGGCGAACCTTCCGCTGGCGGAAGTCCGGGTGCTGCAAAAAGAAAATGCCTGTGTCCTGTAAGTGACGCAGAGCAAAGCCGATGCGTTTCTCTACGACCAGCTCTCCACCTACAAGAATGCCAAGCGGCATCCAGAAAGCACCCGGGCGATTCTGACCCCTTTTCAGCGCGAATCCTGGGCGATCGGAATCCGCAAAGGAAGAGAGGATCTGAAGGCGGAAGTGAATGAATTTTTGACCCGGTACCGGGCCGAGGGGGGCTTTGAGGCTCTGGGGGAGAAATATCTGGATGAGTTCCAGCGCGGATTCCGTGAACGGGGGATTCCGTTTGTATTTGACCCGCCGGATCTGCCTCCGGAATGATCCTGTGGCTGAAAAATCCGCGCTGGCTTCCCCTCCATCTGCTGACCGGAGGGGTATTCTTGACGGTGCTCTGCACCTTCGCCCTCCAGTCGGTCGCCTATCAATGGGATTTTCATGCGGTCTGGCAGTACCGCGCCAAATTTGCAGCCGGACTGGGAAGAACCGTGGGTCTGGCCAGTGCCTCTCTGTTGCTGAGCTCCGCTTTCGGCGTTCTCACCGCCCTTTTGCGCCGGAGTGGATGGATGCCTCTGCGGGCCCTGGCAATTCTCTACACCGAACTGATCCGCAGCACTCCGCTATTGGTGCAGATCCTCCTGTTGTTTTACGGCGTTGCCAATGCCGCGGGTCTGCAAAACCGTTTTGTGGCCGGGGTGCTGATTCTCTCCCTGTTTGCCGGCGCGTATATCTCCGAGATTGTGCGTGCGGGCATTGAAGGCATCCCGCAGACCCAGCTCGAATCCGCCCGCTCGCTGGGATTCACGCCGTTGCAGACCTACCGGTTTGTGATTCTGCCCCAGGCGCTCCGCCAAATTCTGCCTCCGATGACCGGACAGTTTATCTCCCTGATCAAAGATTCCTCCCTGCTGAGTATTATCGGGGTGCAGGAGCTTACCCAGAGCGCGCAGGAAATCAATTCCTACACTTACAGCACGCTTGAATCCTATTTGCCGCTGGCACTGGGGTATCTGCTGCTGACCTTTCCGCTCTCCATGCTTGCACACCGGCTGGAACAAAGGATGCGCTATGGATCTTGAACTCATCAACCTGAGACTGTCTCTGGGCGGGCGGGAAATTCTCCGGGGGATCGACCTCCCCCGGACCTCCGCCCGGATTTTTTCCCTGATCGGACCCTCTGGGGGCGGTAAATCCACTTTGCTCCGGGTATGGGGTGGACTATTGATACCGGATGAGGGCGAACTGCGTATTGACGGAGAAAGCCTTCCCCGCACGGAGAAGGCGCTGCAGATTCACCGTCAGCGGATGGGGATGGTGTTTCAGAGCTGGAACTTGTTTCACCATCTCAGTGCTCTGGAAAATCTGATTCTGCCGCTCACCCGTGTGCATCATTTTTCCAGGGAAGAGGCTGAGGAACGCTGTATGGGGCTGTTGGAGAGATTTCAACTTGCAGACCATGCAGGCAAACCGCCGCATCAGCTCAGCGGCGGACAGCAGCAGCGGGTGGCGATTTTGCGGGCGCTGTCGATTGAACCGCGCTGTCTGCTGCTCGATGAACCCACATCGGCGCTGGATCCGGAAATGGCGGCGCAGGTGCTCGAAATGGTGGAGGAGGTGGCGGGACAGGGTACTCCGGTGATTCTGGTCACGCACCATCTGGCCTTTGCCCGGCGGATTTCAGACCACACGCTGTTTCTGGCGGATGGGCAGATTACGGAATTCGGACCCACCGCCGAATTTTTTGCCCGGCCCCGCACCGAAACCTGTCAGCGCTTCCTGGAAACCGTACTTCGGATTTAGGGGTCCTGTCCGAATGGTAAGAACTTAAGTCGGATTTGGGGTTTAATCAGATGTGGATTCATCACCGGCCTATTTGACCGAGAATATTCCGGGGCAGCGGGCCGGCGGTGGCGGCCACTTCCAGGAATCGCCGCAAGTGATCCGGGTTGCGGGTGCCGCCGATGCTGGTGCGGATGACGGGATAGCTGGCGCTGAGGCGGAGTGCGAGTTCCACGGCATCCTGACATTCCGGATGGGCGGGCAGTTCATCCGCCCCGGCCAGGGTGCGGATGGCGATGACCGGGATGTCGTTTTGCTGAACCGCCGCCCAGGCCCTGTCCGTCAATTCTCGTTGACGGACATTCCAGTAGCAGGTCAGCCCCTCCACCAGCCCGCTGGACTGGGCCGCGACGCCGTCATCACTGTTTTCCCGGTCCACAAACAGCACCGCCTGTTTGATGAGCCCGCGGTCCCGCAGCGAGGCCAGCTCATCCGCAATGGGACCGCCGCCGGTGATCAGTTGGGACATGAGATTGCCGGGGTTGCGGTCCATCGACACCAATTGGGCGATATCGATGGCATCCACTCCCAGCCGACGGCAGCTGTCTTCGACCTCGAAGCGCATAAACTCCGGGCTCAGGTCTCTCACTTTGACAATCAGCGGCGGTACCTTGCTGCGGTCCTGATCAAAGGCCATGCGCAGGATCATAAAACTGAAACCGCGGGAGTAGGTGGGGCTGCAGTGAAACCAGATGCCGGCGTCCATGGCCATGCGTGCCACGGCGATGTCCTCGGCGATCCGGCCGGTTTCGACCTCCATTCCAAGGGACATGCAACCAAACGTATAAGCGGAGAGTGCTGGAAAGCTCATCCGTCCACAGTACGGCTTCCGTCGCAGAAGTGAAAGCCGGAAGCGCTGCGGATCTTCATCGGATTTTGCGCTCGGCTTTCAGCATCCCGCAGCCGGCGGCCACATCGATTCCGCGGCGCTGACGGAAGGTGCAGGGGATTCCCGCGCTGCGGATCTCCTCTTGAAAGCGGCGTCCGGAGGGACTGGGTTTTCCGTCGTAGCCTCCGGTGGGATTCAGGGGGATCAGGTTCAGGTGGGCATCGATCCCCTCCAGAAGTCCGGCCAGACGTCGGGCGGTTTCCGGCGAGTCATTTTTTCCCTCGATCAGCGTCCATTCAAAAAAGATCTTCTTTCCCGTGCATGCCGCATAGGCGCGGCAGCTCTCTATCAGACACTGCAGCGACCAGCGTTTGCCGGCCGGCACCAGCGCGGTCCGCTCCTCCTCGCTTGAGCCGTGCAGGGAGACCGCCAGACCGTAGGGCCTGCCTTCCGCGGCCAGACGGTCGATTCCCGGAACCACCCCCACGGTGCTCACGGTGATCCGGGAGGGACCGATCCGAAGTCCCCGCTCGTCGGAAATGATCTCCAGCGCTTTCATGACCGCGTCGTAATTGTTCAGCGGTTCCCCCATCCCCATCATCACCAGATTTCGCAGCTGCCGGGAAGGATCCATCCTCCGCAGCACTTTCCGGGCATGCTGGACCTGGGCCACGATTTCCCCCGCCCGCAAATCCCGGACAAAGCCCATCTGACCGGTTGCGCAGAACACACAGCCCATCGCGCAGCCTGCCTGACTTGAAACGCACACCGTATGCCGGCCCTCATAGCCCATCAGCACAGTTTCGATGATCTGTCCGTCCTCCAGCCGCAGCAGAAACTTGCGGGTCAGGCCATCGGAACTGTGAATTTCATCCGCGACCTCCAGCTCCTCCAGCCTGAAGCGCTTATGCGGGCCGAGATGCTCCCGGACCCATCGCTTCAGCGGGGGAGGAAGGCTGTCCGCCTCCCGGTTCCGGTACAGAAATCCCCACAGCGCTTTGGTGTGCACCGGGTGCACAGCATCGGCCTCCAGGACCTTTTGCAGTTCCGGATAGCTGAGTTCAAAGATGGAAAGGGCTCCCTGGCAATTCATACGCACTGCATAACGCAGCCTCCTCCGGACGCGAGCCGGAAATGGGCTGTTTTTCGATGGAAAACCCTCCTTCCGTGCTGTCAATGCAGGCGGAAAGCCCGCCTGTGACAATCCGGCGCAAAACTTCACTTGCCTTTCCGGAGGAATGTGCTTATCTTTCGACCATCAATTTAATCTGAAAGAAAGCTATCCCTATGAATCTTGAGACAACCAAAGCGGCAGCCAAACTTGAAATCAAAGGCAAAACCCTTGAACTGGATATGTTCAAAGGGATAGAAAACGAGGAAGCGGTTGACGGTCTGCAACTCCGCAAAGAAACCGGGGTGATCAACCTGGACCCCGGATACGGAAATACCGGCAGTTGTGTGAGCGCTATCACCTATCTGGACGGTGAAAAAGGGGTGATTCACCACCGCGGTTATGAACTTAAAGATCTGGCGGCCAACTGCAACTTTCTGGAAGTGGCTTATCTGCTGATTCAGGGCGAACTTCCGAATAAAAAAGAGTTCCAGCAGTGGAACAGCCTCATTAAAGACAACTCTTTTATCGGACCCAGTCTGCAGGAGCTCCTGAAACACTATCCGGTGAATTCCCATCCCATGTCTCTGCTGGCCTCTGTGGTACTGGCCATGACCGGATTCTACGGCGATCTGGGTCATGAAAAATTTTACCACATGGACATGGATGTGGTCCGGCTGATTGCCAAAACTCCCCTGATCGCGGCGCATTTCTACCGCCGCAAGCGGGGCATGGGTTACATTTATACCGATCCTGAACTGGGGTACGCGGAAAATTTCCTCTACTCCATGTTTTCTAAAAGGCTGCCGGAAGACCGTCGCAAAATTATGGCCGCCGCGCTGGAAACGCTGCTGATTATTCACGCTGACCACGAGCAGAACTGTTCCACCTCCACCGTCCGGATGATCAGCAGTTCCGATGCAAACGTTTATGCCGCCATCGGGGGCGGGATCGGGGCGCTCTGGGGTCCGCTGCACGGGGGTGCCAACGAGGCGGTCATCAACATGCTTGAATATATTCAGATGCACGACGGAGATCTGGCCTCCGTCATCAAACGCGCGAAAGATAAAAATGATCCGTTCAAACTGATGGGTTTCGGACACCGCGTGTACAAAACCTACGATCCCCGGGCCACCATTGCCAAGGGCGTGGTGGACAAACTGCTCGACGAACTCGGGGTGGACGAACAGCTGGTCGACACCGCCATGCAGCTGGAGAAAATTGCGCTGGAGGACGAATACTTTGTGTCGCGCAATCTTTATCCGAACGTCGATTTCTATACCGGCATCGCTTACAAAGCCATGGGCATTCCCAAAGAAATGTTCACCGTGATGTTCAGCATGGGCCGTATGGCCGGATGGCTGGCACATCTGCTTGAATTCCGCGGAGATGAAAGCCGCCGGATCTGCCGTCCGCGTCAGATTTATGCCGGTCCGCCCCGCCGGGATTTTGTGAAAATGAGCGACCGCTGAGGTCCCCGCTCCGGTCTCCTTATGGAATGCCCGCTGCATCGGCAGGCCCTCCGGACTCCGGATCAGCCTTTTCTGCTCTCCCCCCTGCGCAGCCTGAGTTTCCGTGAAACCGATTTGCTGGTTTCCCGCTGGCAGCGTTTTTTTCAGCGGCAGGGTCTGCTCCCCGGCCAGAAAGTGGTCACGCTGCTGCCCAACAGCGACGACGCGGCCGCCCTGCTGTTTGCCTGTCTGCGGGAACAGCTGAAGTTATGTCCCATAAATACCCGGCTTCCCGAACGCCGGATTCAGGAACAGATCGACCTTCTGCGTCCGGGCCTGGTTTTGCGTGAACTTCCGAAGCTCGGAAATGAAACCGCAACCGGTTTCCGGGTCTCGGAAAACGCACCCGCCACGCTTCTGTTCACGTCGGGAAGCAGCGGAAATCCCAAAGCGGTGTCCCATACCCTGGCCAACCATCTGGCCTCGGCGCAAAGTGCCCAGCAACACGCCCCGCTGGCACCGGGAGACCGATGGCTCTGTTCGCTGCCCTTTTATCATGTGGGTGGATTGGCCATTCTCTTCCGCACCGTTTTGGCGGGGGCCGCCTGTGTGTTCCCGGAGCAGGGGGAGGGCGGGGAGGCGGCTGTGCTGCGGACACGGCCCACGCATGTTTCCTGGGTGCCCACCCAGCTGCACCGATGGATCGAAAGCGGAGCGGTCCATTCGTTCCGGCGGATTCTGCTGGGAGGGGCACCGGTGTCCGGGGCCTTGCTGCGGCAGGCACTGGACCTAGGACTTCCGGTGGCCACCAGTTACGGAATGACCGAAACCGCCTCGCAGGTGGCCTCCACGCCGCCGGGAGAAGCGCCGGAGGGCGCGGGACGGCTGATGCCGGGGGTGGAACTGAAAATCGGTCCGCAACAGGAAATTCTGCTGCTGGGAAAATCCATTTCCGCTGCCTGTCTTGGATCAGACGGCTGGCTGCATACCGGAGACTGTGGTCGGCTGGAAAGAGGACGGCTTTATGTGGAGGGACGAATGGATCTGCAGTTCATTTCGGGGGGAGAGAACATTCAGCCGGAACTCATTGAACGGGCCCTCACCGCCCTGCCGGGAATTCAGCAGGCGGTGGTGGTGCCATGTGCAGATCCAGAATTCGGCCCGCGGCCGCGGGCCTGGGTGGATGCCGAAATCACCCCGGAGCGGATCCGCGGCTGGACCGACCAGTTGCGCCGCGAAATTCCGGGATACATGCTGCCCGTCGACTACCGGCGGCTGCCGGAATCCAACGGCCTGAAGCCGGACCGCCAGGCACTGATGCAGAGAGGGACTTGATCCCTGGTGAGTGCATAAAAGAAAAAAGTTCACCTGCCCAATGGCTGCAGTTGGAACGCCGAATCCACTGCTCGGGGCCATCCGCCGCTTCAGGCATGGAGAAGGAGAAAATGTCAAAAAACGGAAGGTGGAAATGGAAAAAATGCACGGCTCGAACGGCCCGCTTTTGGATAGGCACATTTTAGATAAAACACCAAAAATCTCAGGCTGACACTTTTTTCCAAGCCAATCATCCTGACCCTATTATGCGGTTGTGTAGCACCGGTGCTCTGCGCATGACGCGAAGCGTCTTTGGACTGCGGAAGCGCGCTTCCGCTTTGCCTTGCCTGGGGCATGGCTTGGGGCAAAGCGGCAGCTTCCCTGCCGCAGTCCAAAGCGGCTGCGCCGCGCCAGTCGACCGGAAATTTCCGGTTAGGGTGACCCGTCACGGGCAGCTTTTAATCTGTAACCCGGATGCACAAGGCATGGTCCGCGGGAGCGGCCGCCATTCCGGCGAACCTGCTGCTGAACATCGGGCCACGGGGTGACGGCAGTATCCCGGAGGAGGATTTGCAGACATTGCTTGACGTGGGACGGAGGATTCGGGAAGGGAACCGAGCTGTATAAAACCGATCATCACTCCCTTCCAGGAAGAAAGATCCTTAGGAAAGGGTCAGGCCGTGCATTTTAACATTCAGGTATAGGATATTTCCCGTGGAGAAGGGTGCTGGCTGATATCTGGAGTGGATGATTCCGAGTGCCCCGTTTTACGGGGCTTCATCGGCGGAAACAGGTCGACCGGTGTCCTTCGGCCTGAAGGACGGGGTTGTGAAGGCGCGTAAACGCGGAACGTTTCCAATCATCGCCAGCCCCAGAAAGAAGCCCGGTCAGAAAATCTGACCGGGCATTCATAAAGACGGATGGCTGGGTTCAGGGTCAGTGGGACGTGGCCACTTTCGCACCTTTGGGCTGCCCGATGTCGGTCAGCAAGGATTCGAACCAGGGCACATCAATGTCGAATGGTTTTCCGCCTTTGATCCGGGGGAACTCGATGGCGCGCAGAGTGTCTCCCTGCTCCTCGTCCTCGCCCACCACCCCGGTTTCCCGGCGCAGGGCGCAGTCGGCCGCGAGGGTGGCACAGCGTTTGATCAGTTCGATGTCCGCCGCATTGCTCGCGGCGGCCCGGCTGTAATAGCCGCTTTTCTGAATCAGGGTCTTCTCGGCATCGAGCATGGCGGCAAACTGTTTGCCGAACCAGGCGCCGGGATTCACGGCATCCAGTTTGACATGTCCGAACGCGTCGCGGGGCACCTCTTCTCCGGCGGCCTCCATCTGGGCCACGATGGATTCAACGCCCGCACCTTCAGAAATGAAAATGTTCACGCAGTCATGTTCGTCCATGATTCCGCGGAGGCGGCAGGCCTCCTCTTTGAGATCCACATCCATTTCGGGCACGAATACCGCGTGCACCTCTTTCCGCATCCGGGAGAGGCCGATTCCGGGAACGAATTCCATCCCATCCAGCAGCTTGCGGTAGGCCACGGCGGTGGCGGCGGTCAGCCATCCGCAGTTCCGTCCCATCACCTCATGCACAATCAGCATGCGGGGGTTGGCATTGTGTTCCGCCACGACATTGGCAAAATAGTTGGCACCCTCCTCTGCGGCCGTCCAGGCGCCGAGCGACTGGCGGATGGGGATCACATCGTTGTCGATGGTTTTGGGCAGACCGACCACGGTCAGTTCGTAATTGTTTTTGGCCAGAAAGGCGGCCAGGTCCGCGGCGGTAGTGTTGGTGTCATCCCCTCCGATGGTGTGGAGGACATCCACCCCGTCTTTGGTCAGCTGATTGGCAGCCACCTCCAGGGGATTTTCTCCTTCTTTGACCAGTCCGCGTTTTACGCAGTCCTTGACGTTGGTGAGTTTGACCCGGCTGTTGCCGATGGGGCTGCCGCCGTGACGGTAGAGCACTGCGGCCTGTTTGCGGATTTCCGGCGTGATGGAGAGGGACTCTCCCAGCAGAAGACCTTTATACCCGCCGGTGTAGGCGATCAATTCAACTTCCGGCGCGACTTCCGTGTAGCGCTCGATCAGGGCGGCGAGGGAGGAGGAGAGGCAGGGGGCCAGTCCCCCGGCGGTGAGAAACGCAACTTTTTTAACTTCGGACATGAGATGTTTCCGGTTGATGGTGACAGTTAGAATGGAGCGCGTCCGCTAACGAATTCGGAGGAAGCTGGCAAGCGATTTCCTCTTTTGTTCCATTTCCATTCACTATTCCTATGCCTGAATTGACAATGACCTCACAAAACATATAGCGGAGGCATGAGGATCCCCACATCAAAATTCCATCAGTTGGCCCCCGACCTTGCCGGAGGGGTCACCACGGCGATCATTTCGCTTCCGCTGGCCCTGGCGTTCGGAGTGGCTTCCGGCGCGGGTGCCAAATCCGGTCTGGTGGGGGCGGTGATTGTGGGACTGATGGCGGCCCTGTTCGGAAGTTCCAAACGTCTGATTTCAGAACCGACGGGGCCGATGACCGTGATTATGACGGCCGTAATCGCCTCCCTCACCGCCCGCTATCCGGATCAGGGTCTGGCCATGGCCTTCACGGTGGTGATGATTGCCGGGGTGACCCAGCTCCTGCTGGGGACCTTGAAGCTGGGGAAATTCATCACCCTGATGCCCTACAGCGTGATTTCCGGATTCATGTCCGGGATCGGGGTGCTGCTGATTCTGATGCAGCTGCCGCCTTTTCTGGGAGCGGGGTCTCCGGGTGGCGGCGCGGTGGGAATTCTCCGCGCGCTGCCGGAGATGCTGCGTCAGCCGGTCTGGCCGGAACTTGGACTGGGACTGTTCGCGTTTTCGATTCTGTTTTTTTATCCCAAATCCTGGCGGAAAAAATGTCCGCCCCAACTGGTGGCCCTGCTGGCGGGAACTCTGATCTCGATCTGGCTGCTGGATTCGGAGACGGTGCGGCGGATCGGAAAAATCCCCATGGGTCTGCCCCGTTTTCAAATGCCGGTGTTTACGCAGGACATGCTGCGGCATATGCTGCTGGAAGGAATCGTGCTGGGAATTCTGGGGTGTATTGACACGCTGTTGACGGCGATGATTGCGGACAGTCTGACCCGGGAGTATCACGACAGTGACCGGGAACTGGTGGGGCAGGGCATCGGCAATCTGGTCTCCGGTTTGTTTGGCGGTCTTCCGGGTGCGGGTGCCACCATGGGCACGGTGGTGAACATTCAGACCGGGGCGCGAAGCAATCTCTCGGGAATTCTCCGGGCGCTGATTCTGCTCACCCTGCTGCTGGGAGCCGCGCCGCTGATTTCGCCCGTGCCGATGGCGGTCTTGGCGGCGATTGCCTTGAAAGTGGGGATTGATATTCTGGACTGGAGTTTCATGCAGCGGGTGCATCAGTTTTCCCGCTCCTCCACCTTTATGATGTGGACGGTGCTGCTGCTGACCGTGTTTGTGGATTTGGTGATGGCGGTGGGCGTGGGGGTGTTTATCGCAAACCTGCTCACCATCAAGCGCCTGTCGGATATTTCCTCAGAAGAGGTGCGGACCATTGGCCTCAGCGATGCCGGTGTGGTGCTGCCGGAGGAGGAGAAGGCACTGATGGAAAAAACGGGAGGCAAGGTGTTGCTCTTTCAGATGAATGGCCCGATGATTTTCGGGGTGGCCAAGGCGATTGCCCGGGAGCATGCGGCGATGAAAAATGCCAAAGTGCTGGTTATCGATCTGAGCACGGTTCCTCTGCTTGGAGTCACTGTGAGTCTCGCACTGGAGAATATGGTGAAAGATGCAGTGGCGGCCGGAGGCCGGGTGGTGGTGGCCGGTGCGAAAGGCCGTACCCGGGAGCGCCTGGATGATTTCGGATTTTTCAAATTGGAGGGACTGGAGGAAGTGGCGGACCGCAAAAGCGCGCTGTCGCATTCTCTGACTCTTCTGAAACAGCTTGGAGATTGAAACCATGATTGGAAGTATGACCAAACCCTGGATGCTCGGGGACACGCAGATGCGCAGGGATCTGCGGCTGCTTTGCTGGATGCTGCGTCATGAGCTGATGCTCGAGGGTAATGAGGAGGTGTGGAGTCAAATTGTGCATATGCGCAGGCTGGCGGTGCGGCATGAGTCGGGCGACAGCAGTGCCGATGCCGAACTGGCCCGGTTTTTTGTCGGCGTCCCCCTGGATCAGCTGGACCAGCTGTTGCGGATTCTGGGGATCTTTTTTGATTTTGCCAACGTCTCCGAGGATCTGCAGCGGGAAAGAGTGCTGGGAGAGCGGAGGGCGAACCGGCGTCTGAACGACAGTCTGGATTCCCGGCTCAAGCGTTTTGCCCAGATTCGCGCCCGCAGCGACGAGCAACGGGGACTGCTGGAAAATCTGCAGGCGGAATTTGTATTCACTGCGCATCCCACCGAGGCCAAACGGCAGACCGTACGCCAGATTCTGGGCCGGATCCGCGAAACGCTCCGGAGTCTGGAGAATGGAGACCGGAAAACCCGGTCTGTCCCGTTGCAGGCCTTGCGGGAGGATGTGCGGGTGTTGCTGCGGACGGATCCTCTGCATCCCCACCGTCCGGAGGTTCTGGAGGAACTGGACCGGGCGCTGTTTGTGAGTGACACGCTCTGGAATGCGGCTCCGAGTCTGGTGGAATCGGTGGACCGGGCGCTGGGGGGGGCTTCCCAGCCGCTGAAGTTCGGCTGCTGGATCGGCGGAGACCGGGACGGTCATCCGCATGTCACTGTTGGGGTCACCCAGGAAACCCTCCGGCGCCTGCGGGCCCGGGCCTTGAAGTTTCATCTGAACGAGTGCGTGACCCTGATCAGCCGTCTGCCTGTGCGCTGCCGGAATCCGGAGGCGGGAGCGATCCTCAAACAAATCGTTGAGGAATCCGATCCTCCGGAACTCCGGACGCGCCTGGCGCGGATCCATCTGGAGGAACATTACCGCCGCGCGCTTACCTCGGTGCGGGTCCGTCTGGAGGAGAGCTCGCAGACCTTTGCGGGCGGAGTTGAACTGGAGCAGGTTCTGGAGCGGATCGCCAGCGCCATGGAGCTGGATGGCCTCACGGGAACCAGTTATGAGCGTCTGCAGGACTGGCGGCGGCGTACCCGGGTTTTCGGTCTGCAGTTTATGCGGCTGGACATCCGGGAGAACAGCCGGGGCTACCGCAGTCTGATGAAAGCGTTGCTGCCGGTGCTGGGTGAAGACCCCTCCCGGGTCGATGCCGACCGCTTTGAAGGTTTGTGGGAAAAAGAATTCCCCGAACCTGCTCCGGAATTGCTTCAGGAAAAACTGGATGAGCGGGCCTTCGATCTGTTGTCCGTGACCCGGCTCATGCAGGACTGGGCGGCGGAGCATTCTCCCGAGGGAATCGGGGTGAACGTGATCAGTATGACCCACTGCGCGGGGGACGTGCTGTGGGTGCTGTGGCTGCACCGGCTGCTTCAGCAGTGGAGAGGGGATGCAGGTTTTGCCATGCCGATTGCGCCGCTGTTTGAGACGATTGACGACCTGAAACATGCCTCCCGCATTCTGGGAGAACTTCTGGACCATCCGGTCTACAGTGCCTGGGTCCGGGAACAGCAGGGACGTCAGACCGTAATGGTGGGATATTCCGACTCCGCCAAGGACGGCGGCTATCTGGCGGCCTGCTGGGCGCTGTATGAGGGTCAGGAACGCATGCAGAAAACGGCGGATGACCGGGGAATCAAACTCACCTGTTTCCACGGCCGCGGCGGAGCGCTCGGCCGCGGGGGCGGTCCGGCGGCCCGGGCCATCGAGGCGCTGCCGCCTGCGGAGGGCGATGCCCACATCCGCATGACCGAGCAGGGAGAGGTGATTGCCGACCGGTTTGCCGATCCCACGCTGGCCCACCGGCATATGGAGCAGATTCTGGGCGGACTGGTCATGCATGCTGCCGGAACTCCCGAACCGGAGGCGGACTGGCGCGCCTGTATGAGCGATTTTGCCGCCCTGGGACGCAAAGCGTACCTGGAGTTGTTTGAGCGGGAGGGCTTTCCGGTCTACTTCCGCGAGGCCACCCCGATGAGCTGTATTGAGGATCTGCCGATCGGTTCCCGGCCCAGCCGCCGTCACGGGGTGAAATCCCTGGAGGATCTGCGCGCGATCCCTTACACCTTTTCCTGGACCCAGAGCCGTCAGCTGATCAATGCCTTTTACGGACTGGGTACGGCCTGGGAGGGACTGAACCGCAAACAGCGTCTGGTCTGTCTGCGCATGTATCACGAATGGCCCTTTTTCAAATCCATGATTGATAATGCGGAACTGGCGCTGACCAAATGTGACGAGGTGATTGCCGGCGAGTATGCGAAGCTGGTGGAGGATCCCGCGATTGGAGAATATTTTGGCCGGCAGATTGTGCAGGAGATGGCCCGCACCCGTCAGGCGATTCTCAGTATGACGGAACGCCCGTCGCTGATGTCGGAAACCGCGTGGCTGCGGCGTTCGGTGGAAATCCGCAAGCCCTTTATCGATGTGCTGAACCATCTGCAGATCGAGCTGCTGAGACGTCAGCGCCAGGAGGGGATCCATGATCCTCTGCAGCGCAGTCTGCGTCTGTCCGTACAGGGTATTGCCGCCGGACTGC
>JBMTJR010000012.1:0-17727 GCA_049438565.1 Kiritimatiellia bacterium | reverse complement strand
CCACCTGGTTCCCCGCCAAATCCGCCATGGAGATCGCCGCGCCCGCCGAGGAATCCGGATGGACGCCCCCGGTCCCGGACGGCGACATTTACGCCTTCAACCTCCCCTTCACCTTCAACCCGGCCGAACGAACCGCCGTGCTGGCCTTCTTCAGGCTCTATCTCCTGGACCACGGGGAGGGCGGGGGAGGATCCTTCAGCGCCGCCCCTCCCCGGTATGGCCATCTAACCGACACCGACGGTTCCCCTGTTCCCACTCTCGAAACCGTCATCTGGCTACAGCCCTTTGATCTCGGTGTCTCCCAGAAAATGGTCCTCAGCACCCCTCTGGACACCGAAACCGGATCCTATGTGGCCTGCATGACCGTGACCCGTCTCACGGGAACCCGGGAGGCTTGGATGCGCGTGACCCACGGCTTCCTCGCCAAAGTCCGCCGTCAGTTCCTGCACTGGCGTTCCGTCCCCCCGGACCAGAAAACAGATCTGCGCGCAGCCGCCCGCGAGCAAATGAAATTGGAATGGAGTCCCTCCCGATGAATAAAATGGACAAAGAGCTCGATAAGTACCGCAATCTGTTGGATGCCCCGGGCGAGTACAAGGACGGCTTCGGCTGGAGCACCGTGATCGGGATCTTTTTCTGCGGTCTCCTGATGATGCCCGGCTCCATTTATCTGGGACTGATGACGGGGGGCAATATGTCCGCCGCCGCCACCTGGGTCACGGTCATCCTCTTCAGCCAGGTCGCCAAACGGGCCATGCAGCCCATGGACAAGCAGCAGCTTGTGGTCCTGCTCCACGCCGCGCGGGTGATGATGATCGGGTATCTGGGCATGCCGGGGGGGCCTTTGGGCACCCTGGTCTGGCGGGCCTTCTTCGTCAACAGCAATGCCGTCCGTGAGCAGGGCATCTCGGGTTCTTTTCCCACCTGGTGGGCTCCCGCCCCGGACAGCCCCGCCATTCTGGAACGAACCCTTTTCCACGTCGACTGGCTGATTCCCGCCGGACTCATCCTTTTCGCCCTCATGGTGTCCCTGATCAGCAAATACACCTTGGGCTACTTTTTCTTCCGCCTCACCTCCGATGTCGAAGGCCTGCCTTTTCCGATGGCACCCATCAGCGCCCAGGGGGCTCTGGCCATGACCGAAGAGGACGTGAAAGGCGAAAAGCCCTCCTTGCTGAAGCGGAAAAACAAGAAACAAAAGCAGGACGCCGCCAAGCCCCCGCCCACGCGCTGGCGCTTGTTCTCGCTGGGATCCTGTCTCGGACTCACCTTCGGTTTCATCCAGGTCGGTATCCCGGCCATCACCGGCCTCTTCCTGGAAAAACCGGTGTTTCTCCTTCCCCAGCCCTTTCTCGATACCACCCGCCTGACCGAAGGCCTCCTCCCCGCCGCCCCCACTGGCATCACGCTTGACCTGGGCATCATTCTCACCGGGATGATTCTTCCCTTCTGGGCTGTCATCGGCACCGCCCTCGCGGTGTTGACGACGTTTTTGCTTAACCCGATCCTTTTTAAATCCGGTCTGCTCACCACCTGGCAGCCGGGCATGGACACGGTCAACACCCAGTTTTCCAATCATGTGGATTTCTGGATGGCCTTTAGCATCGGCACCGCCCTTGGCATCGCCCTGGTCTCGGTGTTTTCCTGTGTCCGGGCCTTGCTCCGGGCCTCCAAATCCCGGGGGGCCTCGGAGGTCCGCAAGCGCGAAAACCCCTGGGCCGTTCCCGGGGGGCGCGGTGATTACCCCCTCTGGATGGCAGCGGCTGGATACATCCTGGTCTCGAGCGCGCTCATCACCGTTGTCAACCGCCTGATCCCCCAGTTTCCCGCTGCTTTCATGATGTTCTTCTCCTTCGCGTATGTCCCTCTCATGTCCTACGTCAATGCGCGTCTCCGCGGCATTTCCGGACAACAGGTGGAAATCCCCATGATCCGAGAAGGGGCCTTTATCCTTTCCGGCGCGAAAGGGGTGGAAATCTGGTTGGCGCCGGTGCCCACGGAGGACTACGGCACCCAGGCCGAATCTTTCCGCGTGAACGAACTCACCGGGGTCAACTTCCGCTCCCTTTTCAAAGCGGAACTGGTGGCCCTGCCGGTGCTGTTCCTCTGCTCCCTGCTTTTCTGGTCCTTCATTTGGAAAACCAACGAGATCCCCTCGGCTTTTTTCCCTGCCGCCCAGGTCCGCTGGGAGCTGGGCAGCAAACAAAGCGCCCTCCTCTTTTCCTCCACCCATGTCGCCGAAGGACAGGATCCTGAGTTGGTGAATATCCGCGACAGCCCCTTCTTTCAGGCAGCATTCAAGCCGAAAATCCTCTTCGGCAGTCTGGCGGGAACGGTTGTGGTCTTCTCCCTCCTGTCGTTCTTCGGACTCCCCGTCATGCTCATTTACGGGTTCATCCGCGGCATCGGCGACCTGCCTCATTTCATGGTCCTCGAACTGGTCGGTGCCATCATTGGCCGCTATTATTTCCAAAAGAAATTTGGCTCCAGGGAATTCCTCCGCATGGCGCCCACCGTTCTGGCCGGGTATTTCACCGGAGTGGGCCTCATGGGCATGGCGACCATCGCCATGAATCTGATTCAGCAAGCCGTCACGGGAGCACCCTTCTAATGCATGTGTCCGACACCACGATTCAGGAACAGGTCAGGCTTTCCTTCCGGGTGGCCCTGGGCATCGTTATGCAGGGACTCCGCATCCGTCTCGGACGCTCGCTGGTCACCATGAGCGGCGTGGCCCTGGGCGTCGCGTTTCTCATGTCCATTCTCTGCAGCAACCATTTCCGGCAGGGCATGGCCGGCGAAATCCGGATCCGCCAGGAATCGGCGCGCATGCAGCGTTTCCTCGAAAATGAGATAGGACAGCTTCGGGGGCGGCGGATCGCCGTGTACGCGCCCGGCACCCCCTCCGCGCTGGAAACCCGCCTCCAGTTCCTCCTGAACCGCGCGGGCGTCTCCTCCCTGCCGCTTTCCCCGGGAGACACACTGACCGACGGCGCGGATGCGTTGCTGATCTTTTCCGAACCCCGTGATTTTCCCCCGGATGCGTGGGGAAAACTCACCCGCGGAATGGCGCAGCCTCTCATCGCATGGACCCGCGAAGGTGGACTTCCCGAACTGCCCGTCGGCTTCCGCCAGGTCCTTCTCGGACGCGTTCCCCGCCCCGGAGAAGTGGAACGGGCGGAACTGCTGGCCCGGCAGGACCGGGTGCGTTCCGTCTGGATCATCACCATCGCCCTCCTCGTCACGGTCATCGGTATCACCAACGCCCTCCTCATGTCCGTCACCGAACGCTTCCGGGAAATCGGCACCATGAAGTGCCTCGGCGCCCTCGGCAGCTTCATCCGAAGGGTTTTCTTTATTGAGTCCGCCATGATTGGCCTCGCCGGCAGCCTGCTCGGTGGCCTGCTCGGGTTTCTGGTGGCCTTCGGAATGTATTGCGTCACGTTCGGACCGGGTCTGGTATGGGCCTCGATGAGCCTGCCCGCCCTGCTGCTTTTCTATCTCATCACCCTGCTGGCGGGAGTGGTCATGGCCATTCTGGCCGCCATTTATCCTGCGGGTTTCGCCTCCCGCATGGTCCCCGCCACCGCCCTTCGATCCAATATTTAACGCCATGTCCACTGAAGCTCTGCTCCAGCACTTTTTCCCTGAAACCGACACCACCGGAGAGGAAGCCGTCATCCAGGCCCTCGATGTCTGGAAGACCTATATCACGGGCGCGGTCGAAACCCACGCCCTGCGCGGGGCCACCTGCGACATTCACCGGGGGGAGTACCTTTCCATCATGGGCCCCTCCGGCTCCGGAAAATCGACCCTCTTCAACATGATCGGCGGACTGGCCAAGCCCAGCTCTGGCAAGGTCTATATCGACCGGGTGGACATCGCCCAGCTCGATGCCGACGAGCTGGCCTGGCTCCGCTGCCGCAAGGTCGGCTACATCTTCCAGTCCTACAATCTCATTGGCACCATGACCTGCCTCGAAAACGTCACCCTGCCCATGTCTTTCGCCGGCATGGAGGGAGACGACGCCCGCGACAAGGGCGTGGAGATCCTCGAACTCGTCGGCCTCGGCCACCGCCTCCTCCACAAACCCGCCGAACTTTCCGGCGGCCAGCAGCAGCGCGCCGCCATCGCGCGGGCCCTGGCCAACAGCCCGGACATCGTGCTCGCCGACGAGCCCACCGCCAACCTCGACCAGAAAACCGGCGAGGAGATGATCGAACTCCTCGCCACCCTGCAGGAGGAGCTGGGCGTCACCATCATTTCCGCCACCCACGACCTGAAGATGCTCAGGCGCTCCGACCGCATCATGTGGATTCAGGACGGACGCATCGTCAAAGTGGCCCGTCCAGAGGAAATTGATTTCACCAGCCCGGAGTTTCACTGAGCCATGCGCATCCCCGGATTCGGAGAAAGGTCTCCACAAAAAAACGCTGCGCCTGCCCGGGTTGCCTCGCAGCTCCTGCGCGCCGTTCCCCGCCCGGGACCGGGAGTGGACGCACGCGACTGCCATGGCGTGATCCAGCTCCGCCGGGAAGCCCCGCCCCGCGCCCGCCTCCTGCGTTGGATGGTCCGCCGCCTTCGTCTCGACACCGGTGTCCGCCTCGTGCTCGATGCCCGCGGCAGCCGATTTTGGATGCTCTTGGACGGGAAAAACGATCTCCGCCGCATCAGCGAGCAACTGGCCCGTCACTTCTCCCTGGAACCGCACGACTGCGAGCGGGCTGTCCTTCTCTACACCCAAATGCTCATGCGGCGACAGTATCTGGAACTGATGCTGCCCGGCCCCCCGCCCGAAACGGAGCCCGCCCATGAATGATGTCTTGATTCGAACCGAAAACGTGAAGAAACTCTATAGGCTCATCGGCGAGGATGTCTGGGCGCTGAAAGGCATCAGTCTGGAAATCTACCGGGGCGAGTTCCTTTCCATCATGGGTCCCTCCGGCTCCGGGAAATCCACCTATTTCAATCAGATCGGTGCTCTGGACAAGCCCACCGAGGGCAGGGTCTGGTTCGAGGGGCAATCCATCTTCGACCTCAGCGAGAGCAAGCAGGCCTGGTTCCGATGCAACAAAATCGGCTACATTTTCCAAACCTTCAACCTCATCCCCGTCATGAGCGCTCTGGAGAACGTGGCTCTCCCCATGGTGTTTCAAGGTGTGGGCAAAGAGGAGGCCGCGAAACGCGGCACGCGCATCCTCGAGCGGGTCGGACTGGGCCACCGTGTCCATCACAAACCCTTTGAACTCTCCGGCGGACAGCAACAGCGTGTGGCCGTCGCCCGCGCTCTCGCCAACACCCCCACCGTTATTCTCGCCGACGAGCCGACCGGCAACCTTGACACCCGGACCGGTGCCGAAATCATCGAACTTCTCCAGGAGCTCAACCGGGAGGAGAACGTCACGGTCATCTGTTCCACCCACGATCCCAAAATGCTGGCCGCCTCCGCCCGGGTCTGCTGGATCGAGGACGGCCTCATCAAAAAAGTCACCTCCCCGGACGAGGTCAATCTCCACGAATAGCATTTCGGATTTCACTCTCTCGGACCTCCCGGGATGCCGACGGTGACGAAAATGATTGAAAATTTCTGAAAACCCGATATCCGGGAGGACATGACTCAGACCAAAACCGGATCCCTCGCCGATCAGATCGCCAGCACCCTGCGCTTCGAAATTGCCTCGAATTTCAAGGCCGGAGAGAGATTGCCGGGCATGCATGAGCTTCGAAAACGCTTCGATGTAAGTATCAACACCATTGGTGCGGCACTGGATATCCTTGCAAGCGCCGGGCTGGTCGACAAGCGTCGCGGCAGCGGGGTCTATGTCCGGGAAGGGGGAGGACGCCGCTGCATGGCCGTCGTCTCCGAGCTGGACCTCCTGGACCCCCGCATCAGTCCCTATTGGCGGGTTCTGGCCAGCGAGGTCATGGCGTCCCTGAAAGCGGCCGGGCAACTGACCCAGCTCTACGTCGGCCATGCCGAGCCGGGCCGGCCTTCGGACGAACCAACCTGCACCCATTTCTGGGAGGATATGGCGGCCGGAAAGCTTGGAGGCGCCGTACTCCTCGATCTCCCCCTCTCTCCCGCCTGGGCCCAGCGCGTCAAAGCCAGCCCCGTCCCCATGGTCGGGGCGATGACCGGTTACTCGGTCGTCACCGACACCTGCGCCGTCACCTCTGCCGCCGTTCGACACCTCGTGTCCGAGGGCTGCCGCCGACTCGGACTGATCGCGTGGCACGGCGACAAAGATTTCCGCCGCGTTGTCGCCGAGGCCGGCGCTGTCACGTCCGACGCCTGGATCCGGAGCAGCCTTGACCCCACCATTCCCGGCGCAGGTTGGGAGGAATTCTGTGATATTTGGTCCGCCAAACAGGGGCGCCCGGACGGGCTGATCTTCCTCGACGACGTGCTCTACGCCGACGCGCAACTCGCCATCTTCGAGATGGGCGTGCGCGTGCCGGATTCTCTCCGGATCGCGCTCATGTCCAGCCGCAACGCCTCCTCAAACCTGCGCCTGCCACTCACCCTTTTTGAATTCGATCCCGCCAAAATCGCCGGCGAGTATGTGGGATTGCTTCTGGACCGCATCGAAGGCCGCATCCATGAACCCACCGAGGTCCACATGCCCTTCCAGCGCCGCGTTGTTTCGCAGGCGGCCTTCGCGAAATAGAGGGCTTGTGAATGTCTGAATGGAGGTGGGGCTGTCCGCCCATCCCCTTTTTCATTTCCATTTTTTCTCCATAAATTGTCTTGATTTATTTTATCATAAACATTTATGAGGTTACTCATAACTTTATTTCTTCCGCTAATGCATAGTAAGGAATCCACATGAACAGGACCACCCGCCACATTCTGGAGAGGGAAACACCTGACGCTTCCCGCGGATTTACATTGGTGGAATTGCTGGTAGTCATTGTGATTATTGCCCTGTTGGCGGCTCTTCTTGTCCCTGCCACAGGCGCGGCGCTGGAACGCGCGCGCAGAATCAGTTGCAAATCCAATCTCCGCCAGGTGGTCGCTTCAACGCTGAGTTATGCCGCCGCCAACGAGGGATATCTGATGCCCCTTACGTCGCCGTTTGGCAACGACCTTTTCAACGGCAGTAATCGCGGACTCAATGGCTTTGGATACCTGGTCAGCGAGGGCTATATTGACCGGAAGACCCTGCGTTGTCCCGGGCAGTCCTACTCCGATCTTGGAGAAGAGACATCCTACTCGAACCAGCGCAGGGCGGGATACGTGTTCTTTACAATGAACATGAAAATTTCAAGTGACGATGGCCGCGCGCCCGAGTCCGACCCGATTCATGTGGTTGGCAACAAGACCTACACCTACGCCAAACAGAAGGGTGTGAGGTGGAAAGCTCTCGCAACCTGTCGCGTTGTGGATCCGGTTAAACACCCTGATAACCTTCCCCACGGTAACAAGGGCGTGCATGTGGGGCGTCTGGACGGTTCGGTCTGGTGGTTGGAGAAAAAGCCCGCAGATAACCCCTTTTGGGCTGGATACGCCCGCAATACGACGGAAAACTTCATTGGAAATCAGAACCTCTTTGGCTGGCAGCAACGTTTCTGGCTTGTGGCCAACGAGTTTCCGGTTGAGGGTCTCTAAGTCCCACGCCTAGGATCAGGCGCTTTGACGCGGTCGATACAGATGTCCCCTGATTTTTGGGAGCATTCCAAACGCCGTTCCTCTGGGGGCAGGGCGTGTACACAACGTCAGTGCATTTCCACCGCGACTGTGCCGATGCCGGAGCGGAGGTAGCTGAAGCGGACGTTGGGGTGGTCGGCAAGCAGGGACATGGGGACGGCGCTGTCGGGGAGCTTTTTGGAAATCATGAGGGCGCTGAGCCGGATGCCGAAGGGGTTGTCGTGGTGTCCGGGATGCCAGATGGAGACACAATCGGATTTCCAGGTCTCGCGGGGGCCCACGGTGACCGCGTCGGTGGGCACGAGGGCCACATTGCCGCCGCCGCTGGTGCGGGCGTTTTGCATGATGGTCACGGGATGAAGCTTCACGATGCGGGTGCCGAGTTTGCGGTAGGTTTCCGGCGGCGGCGGGGTGTCTCTCCATGCCCCTTCGCGGGGAAGAGGGTCGTTGAAGGCCCAGTGTTTGATCTCGCCCTGCCCCCCCTGCATGATTGCGCAACGGATCGTGTCGAAACTGTTACTGAAGGCCTCCAAATCTCCGGTGGGGAAGTGTTTATGGGTCGTCGGCAGGGCGAGTTTGGGATCGATGCGGTTAAAACAGAGTTCATTGTCGCAGCGGGCGAAGGAGAGGGGGTGTTCCGGAGTGACGGGAACCCCGTTCTCCAGCCATTCGTCCATGCCCCAGAAACAGGCGCCGAGACGGCCGAGGTTGATGCCGAGGGCGTTGACCATGTTGGCGACAATGGGGAGTTGCTCGGTGGGGCCGATGGGGCCGCAGATGCCCACGGGATTGTCGGGCGTGGACTGGGTCCAGGCCTCGAGATATTCCAGCGCCTGGGCACTGTAAAATTCCTGGGGGGTGTCGAAAACGCGGACGGAGAAGCCGGGACGGGAAAGCTGGAGCAGGTCTTCGGCGCTCAACCGGGCGGCATCCCGGAGGATTTCGGGGTCCAGGGTGGTGTAGTCCCACCAGGCGGGGGCGAGTTTGCTGAGGGGTCTGGACATAACGGGCCTTTGGATCAGGGTTGCAAGGGGTAACGGGAATTCAGGCGGACAGAGTCGGCGAGAAGTGTTTGCAGCGGGCGGTGGGACTCCGCGGCAAAGCCGAGAGAGAGATGCTGGGTGAAGCCCTCGGCGTGCATGCCCGCGCCGGATTCGGAGCCCAAAGTGCGGGTGAGTTCTGCCTGGGTATCGAGATAGGCGTCCATGCCCTGGGTTTGGTCGAGCCATTCTTTTTGGCTGCGGTGGCAGGCGAGGGCCTGGCGTTTGCGGGACATGACCGCGTCGATGCCGACATACAATGCGGGGTAAACCCGGGTGCCGTCCGCAGGCCGCCGGAATCCATGAGGCAGCGTATGGTACAGAGCGCGTTCGCCGGAGAAGGGCGGACGTTCCGGGCGGGTTTGGTAATTGGGCATGCCGGCGACAAAGAGGGCACTGACCGCCAGGCGGGCGGTCTGCATGTGGTCCTCCATGTAGTCCTCCAGCGCATGGGTGAGGACGATGTCCGGGCGAATGTCACGGAACACGGCGGCGACCCTTTCGAGATTTTCCGGCGTGTAGCAAATCTCCAGATCATTGAACAGCGGAGGGTGGGGGACGGCACCCAGGGTTTCGGCAGCGTTCCGGGTCTCTTGCCAGCGCAGGGCCGCCGTCTCCCCGCGGCTGCGGTCCATGCTGCCACAGCAGCCGTTGGCCAGATTCAGGTAATGGGTTTCACATCCGGCGTCGCGCAACAGGGCCAGGGTACCCGCACACGTGAATTCGACGTCGTCGGGGTGGGCAAACACCGCAAGAACCACGGGGGCGTGACTTTGGGATGCATAGGGATTCATGGAAGGATACGTGGAATTCTGAGAAAGCCAAAGCGATACAGCATGTAAAAGTTGTTATGTCAATAATTCCCTAAAAACAATTCAATTATGCGGGATTCTGCATTTTTTGCATAGGGTTTTGCAAAGGGGGGGGCGGGGTTGCCCCCTGGACTACGCCCGCTTCCCCGAAACCGTGAGGAAGGCGTGGTGGCCGGGACTCAGGCACCCCGGCGTTGTGCGCGGGACCAGTAATAGGTGGAGGACAGGCAAATATGGGCGGGATGGTAAAGGCTCACGAATTTGCCGATTACATCGCTTTCGGTCTCGTAGATTTCCGTGGCCATCAGAACAGGGGCGCCCGCGGGAAGTTCCAGCACACCGGCCCAATCCTCTGGACAGGGGGCGGCTTCGATGCTTTGGCGGCAAAAATGAATGGTGAAGTTCTGTTTCTGGCTCCAGACTTCCAGAAAGTCGACCCGTTTAAGGTCGGCGGGTTGCAACTGGTCTGCAAAGCGTTCGGGAATGTAGCCGGTATCCACCGCCACCACATTTTTACCAAGAGAATCGGCCCGTTGAAACCATAAGAGACTCGGGTTCTCCTCCGGCAGCCGGAGGGTTTGCGCAAGGATCTCGTCCGCTTTCCGACGGGCATCGCGCTGAAGCAGCTTGCGGCGAATGGACGGTGCGTGATTGCGCATGCTGCCTGTGTAGTCCACCTCCAGCGGAATCCGGCGGGTTGGGTGGGGGCTGACATAGGTGCCGCTTCCCCGGCGCCGTACCACCAACTGCTCTTCCTCAAGTATCGCAACCGCGTGCCGAACGGTCAGGCGTGACACCGAAAACTCCGCGCACAAAGCCGCCTCTGTTGGCATGAGCCCTCCTGGCTCCCATTTGCCACGGAGAATATCCTCTCGAAGGGTAGAAGCGACTTGTTGATACAAACTCACATTTTTCATACATTTTCACCAGCACAAAGTTGCTCTTGCGCGTTTTTTTTCGTGGACGCACCTCTAGCACCCTGAACATGGTATATCAATCTATATTCTAACTTGGGTGTTTTAAAGCAACAATTTCCCGGAATTCGGTTTGACACGAACCCGGCGATGAGGGTATGTTGTTATTACAACATCAGTCCCCCATTCGATTCTCCTCATGTTCCCTTACCTTTTCTATCTTCTGCTTGTTCTAGTCATGTTTGCGGGTTTATGGACGCACTGCCGGGGTGCCTCATGGGGAATTCCGCTTTTACTGCTTTGCCTCGTACTATCCGTCGGGGCGCTGATCCGAAGTCTCCTGCCAGGCGATCCGGTGCTGCGACAGGCCGTGCGGCGGGAGTTGAGGTACGAGGAGGTGTTGGGGCGCTGGCTGGGGCAGGAGATTCAAAAGCGCTTTCCGTCGGCTCAGGTGGTGGTGATTCCCGAGGCCGATGAATGGGGGAGTGCCGAGGAGAGTCTGCGCCGTGAACTCAAGTCCGACGAACGGGTTGCGATGGTTTGGCCGGATATCGAAGCCGAGTTGTCTGCCCTGCGGAAGGCGATGTCCGACCGGCCAAATGAGCTGTGGCCGGAGGATCCCGAGGCAATGCTTCGCCTTGAACTGACGGTCTCCGCGGAAAGGATCAACCGGGCGCTGCAGCAGCATTCCACCCGTCCCGATGTTTTGGTATTTTTCTGCCCCCTTCCAACGGACATCGAAAAACTTGACCTGTGGAACCAACAACCGCGTCCTGCCGTGATCCTTGCCTCTGGCCATGATGCACTGAGTCAGCCCCATTTGGGGGAGTTGCTGCGAAAAGGCATGATTCACGGCGTAGTCACGCGCAAAACAGGGGGACTTCGCTCAACGGAGAGTGTGCCCGGCAACCTGGAGAAGGCCTTTGCGGAGCGCTACCTTTGGATCACCGCTGAAAATCCGGAACGCCTCCCTCCTTCCGTTTCGGAGGAGGACGTGAAGGACGTGACAAATTCTTTCTGAGTTCCCCCGGAACACACCTTACGAACTTATACCTTTCATCGCAATCCTTCTCTCCCCCGAGGTTCCCCGAATGACACGATATCGATTCGATTTTCGCCGGATGAATATGTGGGTCTTGTTTTTGCTGCTTCCCTGCCCGCAGGCGCATCCTCAGGATCCGGCCAAAGGTGCGCTGACCCAGGGTTTTGCTGAGCGTATTCCGATCGCGGGTGTCTCGCAGGAGCAGGAGCGCATCCGCGGAGCTGTCTCCCTGGGTGCAGCCTACCTTTTGCGGCAAATCGAAGGGGATCCCTTCCTCGCCCTTTTCGTGAAACCCCAGCGGCAGGGACGGGTTCTGGATGCGGAGGAGGTTGAGGTCCGCTATTCGAGAAAGACCCGCACGGTTCCGGTTTTCGAATATGAGACCTACACTGTTGTGGTTAAAGACCGCTATGGTGAGAATGTGGCCCAGACCCGCAGACGTCCGGTCCGGCAGTCCGGCACCCGCGAGGAGGAATATCTGGTGCGTGATCCCAATGGGGATGTGGTAAGAAAGGAGCGTCGCATCAGGTCCAAAAGCAAAGATGATTTTGTCGGAGGCCCGCAGTTTTCGAGGGGCACCTTGGGTCAGAACGGTCTTGCCCTCTATGCGCTTTTCCGGGCCGGGGTCCCGGCGGAGACAGGCCGCCTTTCCGAGGGGGTTGCGGATCTGGTCGAGCATCTGCACCGCTTTGGGCTCCCGGACAGCACCTGGGATCTCGCCTGGCTTGCCGCGGGACTCTCGGCGGTCCCCGAGCCCGGTGAAAAACTGATCGAGATCCGCAGGCGGATCGCCAACAAGCTTCTTCTGGGTCAGATACCTGACGAGCCGGGAAAAGGGTTGTGGGGTCCGTTCAGTGTGAACCCCTGGATGATCGCTCCCATGATGCGGGTCGAGCAGGACCTCAACAAGCGTTTCCAGGACCTGCAAGGGGAATTAAAGGCCAATCCGGAACACAAGCCAACAATCCGGCGCATGGAAAGTCTCCAAAAGGAACGGGAGGAATTCGTCAAACAGTATCTCTTTCTGGACCAGACGGTACACCGGGAACGCCATGACTTGAGGCTGGCCCAGCCCTGGCTGAACTTCGGCTCGATACCCAACGACCCCGAGGAGTCCATCAGCGTGATGCCGCTTCCCCTGATCGCCGCCGGGGAGTTGCTGGGCGACCTGGCCTCCACCCGGATGGCGCTCTTCGGGCTTTGGTGCCTGGATCAGGTTGGCGATTTGCCCGAACGCGGATCCCCTCCACTGGATCCCTCCGGACGCCCTCTGGCCCCCGCGCGGCAGACCGCCGTCATCCTGTTGGATGCCCGTACGGCGGTTTTGTCCGCCCGCAACCCGCAGGGAGAGTTGACCAGCGCCAAACTCTATCGGACGCATGACGCTTTCAAGAATCTGGATTTTCCCGGAGTTCCCGTCCCCCGGGAGTATCAGCCGACCTTGAGTTCAGAGGCCACCTTGGGCAGCCTGCTCGACGGATATGCCGCCTTGACTCTCTTGCAGGGATTCCGCTCTTCCCGGGTGCCCCCCCTGCCGCTGGGATCCCTTTCAATGACCATTCAGCGGCGTTTTGAGGAACTCCTGCCCGCAGGGGCATCCCGGAATCTCCATACATGGCTGGATTCAATGGATTCCCTGCTCTCCTTTGCGGGGATTTCGGTGCCGGGAGAGGACACCGGCCCCCTCCTCACCGCATTTCTGCTGGGAGCCCAGGATAACGTTTCGGGTTATTGGGGAGTGGACCGCCGCCCCCTTGTTTCGCTGACTCCCGGCGTACTCGCGGACTTTATTTCCCGGACGGACAAACGGTGGCAGGATCGAATGGCCATGATGAATCCGCAGGCCCTGGAACGGCTGACGGCGGAGCAGCGGGCCTCCCGTACCGCCAACCAGGTTGAAAACCATGGCCTGCAAATCGACAACCGCGTCTTCCTCACCTCTGCGGCCCTGTTGTTTCTCAGCGACGCGGTTCACCAACCCGCCGCAGCCTCCTGGCCACCAGGTGAGGAGGGCCGACCCGGACAGCAAATGCTCGCCACGGGTTTGGACATGATGAGACGGTTGCACAAGGCTGGCTCAAATTTGCAAAGATTCACGGTGGAGGAGGATTTCTCGAATCTCTCCCCCGACCTGCCGCTGCTGCTGCTCACCGGACTCGAGCCAAGGACCATCCCCGTTCCGGCTGCGGAGAACTTGGCCGCGTACGTGGAGGCCAGAGGCCTCGTGCTCGCGGCCGCGCCGGCAAACCCCGCCGGGTTGGCCTTTCTGGGTGGCATACGCGATCTGGTGCAGGGCGGTCTTACGGACAGCGTCCGTCAAAATCTTCCTCTGGGAAATACGGGAGTGAGTCTGGAGGCCGTCCTCCGTCCCGACGGGTCCCTGGCCCTGCTCTTGTTGCCCATCGGCGGGGCCACCGCCGATTCCACGCTGCCGCCGCATGCGCTCCCCGGCCCCAACGCCGCCATGGCCCTGCTTTCGGAAATCCTTCAGGCCCGTCTCGGCCACGAACGCCTCCAGGGACTTGGCGGTCTGGATTTGAATCTTCTGGAGGAAAAACTCCATATGGAAGCGCCATAAATCCCAACCCCGCGAAACGAAACCCCCAATGACTTTACCCACATCAAAAGCACGTCTGGAGCTGCGCCCGCAGGACCGCATTCTTTTCCAGGGCGACTCCATCACCCATGCCTTCCGTCTGCCGGAGGAGCAAAGCACCTCCAGTCAAATGGGAACTGGATGGGCCATGATTCTGACTGCATGGCTCGGAGCCACGCGTCCCGACTTGAAACTGAGCTGTTTCAACCGCGGTGTCTGTGGCCATGGAGTGCGGGAGCTGGCCGCGCGCTGGCGCGAGGATTGTCTGGATCTCCATCCTTCCGTTTTGAATCTTCTAGTCGGAGTGAATGACACAATTGGTGCCTTTTCCTGGAATCGGCCATGTCCCCTCGACCTTTTCCGCGAAAAATACGATGAGTTGATCTCCCGGAGCCTTGAGGCCAATCCAGATCTGCGCATCGTGGTCTGCGAACCCTTCCTTCTCGAAACCGGTGCAGTGACGGCGGCCTGGCGGGAGGACCTTGCGGGGCGGCAGGATGTCGTGCGCTCGATGGCCAGTCAGTACGGCACCTTTTTCGTACCCCTGCAGGACGCCTTTGACCGCGCGGCGGGCTCCACCGGCCCCGCCTACTGGCTGTTTGACGGTATCCATCCCAATGCCGCTGGCCAGTGGCTGATTGCCGAAACGTGGCGCGAATGTCTGGGACTGGAGGGGTGGGACGCATGAAACAGACCCTGAGCTTGAGGTTCAGTCACTGGCTTTTCGTAATTATTTGTATGACGGTGGGCATCTCCGCCGCTCCGGGTGTCCCGCCCCACAACTGGGAGGGCCAGATACATCTCCGCCATGGAGACCGCCTTTCCGGACGGATCGAGGCAATAATGGACGATGGGAGCACTCTGGTCCTCCGCCATCCTTTGTTGACCGATCCTCTTTTGATCGAATCCGCGGCAGTTGCACGCTTTGAAGTTTTCGACCCACCGGGTATCCGCCTTCCTAGGCACTGGCAGGTTGATCTCGTGAATGGGGATAGACTCGACGCCCGGGACTGGGAGCTGACCCGGGACGGCCTGACGCTGGAGACTGATAGTGCCGGCCGTGTGACGGTACCGCGGGCGGGAGTGCGTTCCCTCACGCGCATGAGCGGAGAGACACCTTTGCTGGACGGACCTGGACAACCGGACGATTGGACGACGACCAACAATGCAGTGCTGAAATTGGCCCCCTCCGGCGGGTTGTCGTTGCGTTGGGGGGCCATCAGCCGCGAGATATCCCCGATGCCGGATGCATTCCGGCTGGATTTGTCGATTCGCTACGCTGGTTCACCCAATTGGAGTTTGTGGTTCCATGCGGAAGATGCCGGTCTGATGAGGGAAATGTCCGCATGCCTGCTGAGCCGAAATATGAACAGGTTTGCATTCTTGATCAAGCGGTATAAAGGGGGGGAGGCAAATTGGGGTGGTCCAGTCAGTGCAACTGTGAATCCCACGTCCGCAGGGCGGCACGGGCAGCCTGTATCGGAAAACGTCACTCTCTTCTTCGACCGTTCCCGCCGATCCCTGCGGATTTTCCTGAATGGCGAAGCTCTCGGTTCAAGCCTGAAGATCCCGCCCTTTGAATCGTTCGGAAATTTCCTGACTCTGCATCCACAGGATTCCAACAACGTGGAGCTTCGCGATATCCGCCTGTCCCCGCTGACGGAGCTGCCACCCGACATGGCGGATCAGGAAGGGGCACGGGATTCGGATATGATTTGGCTTCGGGGGGAGAAGCGTATCAAAGGAAACATCGATCTCCCGGAAACGGGCGCATGGCGCGTGCGCGACGCCTCCAGCGGGAGGGAGATCGCCAAGGACGAGATTTTAGGCATCGCGTTTGCCAGAAGCGGGGATTCCCGCGCGCGCGTGCGGGGCGAAGCCCTTGTAGCCCTGCGGGACGGAAGCCGACTGACGATGCGCCTTACGGGTATAGATGAGGAGAACATGTCCGGAGAATCGACTCTTGCGGGGCATATTCAAATCCTGCTGAAGGATGTCGTGTCGATCGACTGGGGGGGGGCCGTAATCGGGCCGGAGACGAGGGACGAAATGGGACGGGTTTCACTGTTAAACGGCGATGTTCTGTTGGGGAACAACCTTAAAATGGAAAAGGGAAGCCACAAATTGCGTTTTCGCCATCCCGCGATTCGGGAGGAACTTACGTTCGGCCCCGACGCTCTGGACACCTACCACACCGGACGGGATCTGGAATGGAAGGCGTCCGTGTGGCAAGTGGATGACATCAAAGGCGGAGAATGGTTGACCGGCGAGGATCTGCGTTTGGAGGGGGACAATCTTACCCTTTGGAACCGTCATGTTGGCAAGATCATATTTTCGCGCTGGCAAGACCTGGGATTGACCTATACTAAAAATTCTCCTGTTCTGCTGAGGGGGCTGAATGCGTCGGGCTGGAAGTTTTGGTCGAAGGGCGACCCCCCGTTCAGTAAGGAGACTTCGAGCGTCCTGTTGGGACCTCCGAACACGATCTTCATCAGTCGTGAGCTTCCCCCGTTGCCCGAGAAGTTCAAAATAGAGATTGAGATTTCGTACAAAGCCAAGTCCTCCGCCTTGTCAGTGCTTTTTGCTGCATCCGAACCCCATTCTTCGAGCAACGGTGTAAAAACAGAGTTCTTTTTTGAAAAAAATGTGTTATCCCTGAAATATTGGATAAACATACACGGATCCCCCCAGATGATGTCCTTCAAATACGAATTGTCATCTTCACCTCCGGGAGGAGAGAAAAAACGGTATACTTTTTTTACCGACCTTTCCAAACAGATCATGTGGGTTTATGTGGAAGGCAAACAGGTCGCTGTCTGGGAGCCCATCTTTGTTCCTCCAAATCCCGGAACTTATTTCACGCTGGCAAACACTTATGGGCAACAGGAAAACGCGGTATTGATCTCGGATCTGATTGTTGCCGAGTGGGACGGTGTGCTGCCCGGTGAGGTAAGGGCCGGGGAAATTGCGAAGGAGAATGATCTGCTGCTCTTGAGCAATCTGGACGAGATTCAGGGGAAGGTTCAATCCCTCGATGACGGAAAGGTTAACCTGCAATTGGAGGACGTGGCCTTGGAAATCCCGTTAGAACGTTTCAAAACGATCCGGCTTGCCGAGAAAGGGCCTGGACACACCGGCGTGGATTCTGATGTGACACTTACGCTTATCGACGGGAGTCTGCTGCGTATGGGTTTTACCGATATGGAGATGGACGGGGCCGTGTTCACGGGGGTGTCTCCCGTTTACGGCCCCGTGCGGGTACCGATGGACTCCATCCGCACTATTCGATGGGATAACCAGAGCCGATGAATCGGCATCCATCCAGAATTGGTCATCTTCAGTTCTCTCCCCTCGGCGGAGCCCGGGAGCGATGTGGATCCCCCCGCCGGTTTCCATCCCACTTCTTGACACCCCGGAGGTGCTGGGTAGCCTGGAGGTTGTCCCCGCCCATCTCCTTGCGGCCCCCGCAGGCGCCAGAGAGGGCGATGATCCGGAAATCCGCCTGGCCTGGAATCTGCGAACCCTTCCTTCTCGAAACCGGTGCAGTGACGGCGGCCTGGCGAGAGGACCTTGCGGGACGGCAGGACGTCGTACGCTCGATGGTCAGTCAATACGGCACTTTTTTCGTACCCCTGCAGGACGCCTTTGACCGCGCGGCGGGCTCCACCGGCCCCG
>JBMTJR010000011.1:0-18192 GCA_049438565.1 Kiritimatiellia bacterium | reverse complement strand
TCCCTGGTACTGGTGCTGGTTCCGGTCTGTGGAGGACTGATTCTGCGTCATTTCTCCCGCAGCAAAGCGAAAGTGGCGGAAGACACGGCCGGATTCATGGGCATGATCGTGATTTTGTATCTGATCGTCAGTACGCTGGGCCGACACTACCGTCTGGTGCTCACCACTCCGTGGCCGGTGTATGTCTCCGCGCTTGTACTTGGACTGGCCGGCTTTCTCTTCGGATATTGGGTTTCCCGACTGCTGGGCGCGCATCCGATTCACCAGCGGGCCATCAGTCTCGAAACCGGAATCCAGAACACCCCGGTGGCCTTCACCATTATTCTGCTCAGTTTCCCGCATCCGCAGCTCCAGAACGACATGCTCTGGCTGGCGGTGCTTTACTCCGTGTTTATCGTGATCAGCTCCTCCTGCATCACCCTCTGGCTCCGCAAACGCGGACAGTTTGACTGGGAGGTCTACCAAAACACCCTCATCCACCGCCGCCTCTTTGGTTCCGGCTATGAAACGCTCTATCCCGAAGGTTTTCTGCCGCCGCGCATCGCCCGCGATCCTTCCCAGGGCGCCCTGCGCGAAGACAGCGTGCGCAAAGACGACTAAACCTTGAAAAGAAGTTGTTCTCGGGGCCTCCCGATGCTAAGCGCACGGCCACATTTCACTGCTCCTTTCCCACGCCCAGGGGGAGGACCTTTCTTCTTTCCCAATTTTTCCTTATGACCACTTCCGGTGCTCCCAACCGTCATCTTCTCCGCCTGTGGGCGGTACAGTTTCTTTTTCAGCGTGATTACAACCGTTTCGACACCTGGGAGGAGGCCCTAGATCTTTTTCTGGAAAACAAACGGCGGAAAATGTCTAAAAAAATGAAAGCCTTTTTCGAGGAGCGGATTGACGGGGTCAGCCTCAAACTCGAAGAGCTGGACCGTGAGATCAAACGCAATTCCGAGAACTGGGAGATGCACCGCATGGGCGGGGTGGACCGCAACGTACTGCGTCTGGCCTTTTTTGAACTGCTGCACTGTCCGGATGTGCCCCCGGTAGTGGCGGTCAATGAAGCTGTGCAGCTGGCCAAGGAACTGAGTTCCGAGGAGAGCGGAAAATTTGTCAACGGCATCCTCGAAAACATGATCCGCAAACTCGACCGGCCTCTGCGGCAGGGAATTCCCAGAGAGGAAATGTAAATGGTCACCTGGTCCAAAGCACTGTCAAAAACCCGCTCCGTACTGGCCTCTGCCTTTCAGGGGATGGTCAGCGACGGCGTGGAGGTGGATGAGCGGACGCTGGAGGAACTCGAACAGGCTTTGCTTAAAGCCGATCTTCCTCCGCGACTGGTGGCGGAACTGATGATGGATCTGGAGGAAAACCAGCTGCATGGCAACCAGACCCCCGCCGCCGTGATCAAATCGACCCTCTCCCGGGCCCTGAAACTTCCCGCGCGGGATCCTTTTGAGTTTTCCGCCTCGCCCGCCTGTATCCTGATGCTGGGGGTGAACGGAGCCGGGAAAACCACCACCTGCGCCAAACTGGCCTGGCGGGCGGGAAAACAGGGGAAAACCGTGATGCTGGGGGCGGCGGACACCTTCCGCGCCGCCGGAACCGAACAGCTCCGCATGTGGGGAGAGAAACTGAAGGTGCCCGTGGTGTCCGGACGTCAGGGCTCCGATGCCGCCGCCGTGGCTTACGATGCTCTCGACGCGGCCCATGCCCGGGGCGCGGATCTTCTGTTCATCGATACTGCCGGACGCATGCACACCAAAGATCATTTGATGGAGGAACTCAAAAAAATGGTGCGGGCCCTGAAAAAGCGCGACCCCGAAGCTCCCCATGCCACCTGGATGGTGCTGGATGCGAGTCTGGGCCAGAATTCCCTCAACCAGGCCCGGATTTTTCATCAGGCGGTTCCGCTTTCGGGGCTGATCCTGACCAAACTCGACGGCAGCAGCCGCGCCGGATTTCTGTTCAATATTCAGAAAGAAATTCCCGGCGTGCCGGTGATGTTCTCCGGACTCGGCGAACAGAAAGAGGACCTGGTCCCCTTCGAACCCGGCGCATTTCTCAACGGACTTCTCAAAGCAGGCGCAGATGATTCCGAAAACTGAAATCTGGATGCGGGAAGCGCTGACCGAGGCCCGGAAAGGTCTGGGATTCACCGCCCCCAATCCCGCGGTGGGCGCGGTGCTGGTCAAAGGCGGCCGAATCGTCGGACGCGGATACCATCACCGGGCCGGCACCCCGCATGCCGAGCCGCTGGCGATTCAGGATGCCGGACCGGCCGCCGCCAAAGGCGCGACCCTGGTGGTGACCCTCGAACCCTGTTCCACCACCGGACGTATGCCGCCCTGCACGGAGGCGGTGATCGCGGCCGGGATCAAAAAGGTGATCGTGGGCTGTGTGGACCCGAATCCGGCCCATGCGGGCCGCGGACTGGACCTTTTGCGCGCGGCGGGAATTGAAGTGGAGAGCGGAGTGCTGGAGGCGGAATGTCAGGACCTCATCCGCGCCTTTGCCCATCTGCAATTGACCGGCCGGCCCTATGTCACGCTCAAACTGGCCACCACGCTGGATGGGCGTATTGCCGATGCCAAAGGCCGTTCGAAATGGATCAGCGGTCCGGCCTCCCGCGAACAGGTGCAGGCCCTCCGCCGTTCCGTCGATGCCATCCTGGTGGGAACAGAGACCGTGATCCGGGACAATCCCAGCCTGCTGCCGCGTCCGCGACTGGGTCACCGGCCTTTGCGGATCATTCCCGACCGGCGGGGACGCATTCCACTCAGCCGCAAGGTCTTCAGTGACGGATTTCCGACCCTCGGAATTGTCGGTCCGGAGTTTTCCGACTCCCGGAAAAAAAGTCTGGAGAAACAAGGGGTCGAACTCCTGCAGGTGAAAAACTTTTCCTGGCTGGCCCTTCTCAAAAAACTGGGAGGCAGAGGGGTGCAGCACATCCTCTGTGAAGGGGGCGGACAATTGGCGGGCTCGCTGATCAAAGCCGGTCTGGTGCAGGAAATCCACTGGGTGATCGCGCCCAAAGTGCTGGGAGAAAACGGCCGCCCGGCGGTGGGCGGGGGCTGGGACCTGGACAAAGCGCCTGGATTCAAGCTGGTCAGTAGCCGGCAGCAGGGAAAAGACCTCTGGTTGCATCTCCGCAGTTAAAGATTTATCTAATGTTCGGCATGCGTGATGAAGCGTCGCGCTCTTTTTGTGAAAGATTCGTGCTTAAATGGTGGTTAAAGCTTTTGTAGGATTGTCAGCTAGGCCAGCGAGGTGTAGCTTCATCGCGTGAATCGTAAAATTTTTATTCAAGGCATGTGGACCCTGATCGCGCTGTTCTTCGGAATGTTTTTACCGGCGGAAGTGGTTTTACAGCCGGCCACCAGCCGGGCGGGATATCTGGCCCGGCTGCTGCTCAATGAAACTCCTTTTCCTGGAGAGCGGGGCTGGGTCAGTGAGGCGGACAGCAAGGTCTGCATGCTGCAGATCCTGCATGTGCTGGATTCGCGGCTGAACTATATTCCGCCAGGGTACCGGCAGTCTCAGATCGCGGCGGTCCGCACCACGGATATTATTGAGGTGATCACCACCGGCGGAGAGCGGGGACAGTGTGACGGATTTTACCGGGACGCCTCGGGACAGTTTACGGCAGTGCCGCGGGTGGAGAAGCGGCTGAAGTATCTGCTGGGAATTGCGAATGACGGTCCTCCCGGAAAATTTGCGCGGCTGCTTCTTTACGGACAGGGACTGGCGGAGGCGTATTTCCGCGGCGGGGTGGAGGAGGCGGACCGTTTTGCGGCACTTTCGCAGGTGGGCAGCACCCCGGTGACCGGGCCTATTCCTGGATGACTGACAAAGATATCTATTCCCCCGGTGGAAATTTCATCCGCATTTCAAATCAGCAGTCCGGATCCCTGGGTGGAAACCGATTTTTCACCCTGAAAAAACTCTGAGGCATACATGAAAAGTTTTCTTTTGGTTTTCTTTTTGCTGTCACCCCGACTGTGGAGCGCTCCTTTGCCCGAATCGGTGGACAAGCCGTTGTTGATGGATGTCACGCTGTATTTATACCGTTGGGTGCTGGACGAAAAAGATGTGGAGCCGGTTCTGCAGGACGGGAATTTATCCATCCGGGTGAAAGAGCGCTGGCCTCCTTTGGACGAAGGGGACGCCTCCCGTTTTGTGGATCTCTGGATGCCGCAGTTAAGTCTGCAAATCAGTTTAAGAAAGGCGGACTACCGGATCCTGGAATTAAAGCAGGAGGTGAAAAACCATCAGTTTAAAATCACCAATATTCTGAAAGGGGAGCCTCCGGAAGATGCGGACCTTTATGTGCCGGTGGAGATTCCCTATGCGGAGATGGAGGCGTTTGCGTATGCCCGTCGGTCCGAAGCTGTGTTTCCGGAGGGTGAGTTTCTGGCTGCGCTCCGCAGAAAGGCGCGGGAGGAACTCACCGCCTATTTTCAGGGCCGGACCGGAAATTTTCCCGAGGGAGATCAACAGGTTTTCTTTTCCCCGCTGTCACCGGTGGCCAACGATCTCTGGATTTTCTGGGAGACCGGAGGCAAGCTGCTGCGGCTCAGTTCGGATTTTGACCTGGAGGATCCGGCGTTCTGGAAAAGTGAAGCGCTGCGCATGCGGATTTTTGATGTCCGGGAGCAGACCGTGGTGCACCTCAGCGAAGTGAAAGGCAGCAATGCGTACCTGACCCGGGATCAGGTGGGAAGGTACCTCTTCAATTGCATTGTATTGGGCAAACGGGTTTTGCTCCCCCCGCCGGAAGGTCCGTAGTCCGCTATTTTACAGTCCCTGCTGCTCGTACCAGGCGTGAATTTCCAGACTGTTGAGCAGCATCTGATCGGCGATGCTGGTATCCACAAAGATATCCCCATCGGGCTGAATCTGGATTTCCCGGGCCCAGACATTGCCATTGAAATCCCCTTTGGGCTGGATTTGAACTTCCGCGTTCGGAGCATAAACAAAGGCCGCAAGACTGCTGTCGGGCTGAAGTCGGATTTCCTCCGTGGAGCGGGAAAAGATCTGAAAACCGGTGGGAGCCTCGTCTTCACCCAGGATGGCATTCCCATTGGGTTGCATACGGAAGGGGCCATCCAGAAAGATCCGCACCGGCCCGTCTTCATTATCCAGATCCAGGCTCGCATTCGGACTCATGTAGAATGAGGTGAGATAATAATCACCTGTGGGGAGGGTAAAGGTGTTTCCGGAACCAATACTCAGGGTGTTGTTGAAGATATTGGCGCTGAGATTGTCGTTGTTGCTGATGGCCTCGGTAAAGGTGTCGGCAAGAGTGCCTCCGTTGGTCAGGCCCATGGGATCGGGATCCACCATTCCGATCTCCAATTTGGTGTAATCGGTGGAGTCGCAGCGGGTGCAGGAGGCCACCAGTCCGCTGCCGGTTTCGCCCAGCAGAATGGAGCCGTCAAAGGTGAAATTATTGTTCCCGAGCACGATTTCCCCGTTGCTGCCGATGGAGGCGCCTCCATTGTTGTCCGCTGAGGTCGGGTTGCTGATCACCCTGCTGTCATACCCGTAAATGCTGGTATGATTCTGGGCTCCGAAACGCAGATCGCCGAACAATCCAATGGTGACCACCGGATACCGGCGGTATTGCACCACCACACTGGCCACCGCATCGCCACTCCGGCCAAGCGCCTCAAAACTGAACAGCCGCTCCGGTACAATCACTTTGAAATCGTCAATGGTGTCGAATTCCAGTGCGGATGGGGCGCTGACGGTCAGATTGTTGAGAATGGTGCTGAGACTTTCCCCGGCCTGCAGCCGGCGTTCCACTTCCATTTTCACCAGTTTCACTCCCGCTTCCGCGTGATACAGGGCCCGTACGGAATGATAGTGGTTCATCGAGGTCCGGGATTCCAGACGTGCACTGGTGAGCGCAATCAGCGCGGCCAGACTCAGCACGGCCAAAACGCCCATGACCAGAAACAGAATAAAGCCCTGTTGGGAGCTGTGGGAGTCGGATTCAAAAGTTGTGGAGGATTTCATGGGATCACCGGGAGGTGGAAAAGGTTATTTTTTCTTGGGACGATTCACCTGACCGGGAGCACTCCCGGAACTTCCCGGGCTGCTGCTGGTCGGGGTGGGCGTGGGCGCCGCTGTGGCAGTGGGGGCGGCTGTCGGCGCGGGTGTGGGTGCGCTGGTGGGGGAGGAGGTGCGAGAACTGGTGGGCGACGAGGTGGGCGCAGAAGTGGGAGCCGCCGTGGCGGAGGGAGTGGCGGAAGGGGTGGGGGTGGGTCCGCTTCCGGAGCTGCCTCCGCCCACAAACAGAATATCACTGGGCCAACCCTGAATGCTTAGATAGGGGGAACTGTTCCGAAGATGATTTGCAGAGGTAAGTTCGTATCGCACGAAGGAGTCGCCCACGGCATCATCCGTCAGCCCGGCTACCGCTTTCCGGCTCCGGCCCCGGATGCGCACATCCACGAGGTCTCCGTTCCGACTGAGATCAAACTCTTCAATTCCGTCCGCGATCACCCGGTCGGCATCGGAGTCGTATCTGAATCGGGAGTCATCCCGCAGGAGGGTGGGAACCCCCTCTACATCCGCGACCCAGTAGCGGATAATATTAATCTGAAACAGTTCGGTATCCGCAGGGTAAATCAAATGAACCCCGGTGGCGAGGGTGCTGGGGTCCCGGCTCACCCGAATCCGGGTGTTGGATTCCACAGCGGTCACCACCACCGGCTCAATGCCCGCCAGCAGAAGCACATCGCCCACTAATGGGGAGTAGGGAAGAATTTCGGAGGGCAGAATGGTCAGGTTGAGGATGGAATCCCCTTCGTTCGCAAGCGTGGACAGGGTCGCTACCGGTTCTCCGGTAATTCCGGCCAGAATCATTTCATCTTTTCCGTCGGCATGATTAATAATAAACGGAATATTGTTCACGGTGCTGGGGAGGCCGAACCAGTCATCCAGATCCTGAAACCCCATGGTCAGACCGCTTCCGGCATAGCGGAGGTCACGCTGCACAAACATCATGGCGGTGCGTACGTTCTGCTGGAGTTCCTGCTCAATATTCTTTTTATTGAAGGTTTTCTGATGTTGGGACAGACCGGCAAACAGACCTCCCAGCACCACCAGGGCCAGTGCACTCGCCACCATCAGCTCCACCAGCGTGAAGGCGCTTTTTTCCTCTGGATTCTGAATGGAGGGGAGAGGGGTTGTGGTTTTCATCAGAGTCCAAGTCCCAGGCTGAATCCTCCATCCACCGTGTCGGAATAGATGGAATTCAAATTTACGGAACGGGTCTGACTCAGCACATCCCATTCCACATCGAGTTGCACAATTTTTGCATTGTTCTGCACGGTGACGGTCCAGGACAGATCATACATGCCCCGGGTTTCCGACCCGGCGGCCAAATCGGCGTAGGCGGTCCCGGAAAATTCTTCCATTTTTTCCTGTCCCACTGCCAGCGCCTCCCCGATGTCGCGGGCGTAGCGGGTGCTGGTCAGGGTGGTGTAGGCGATCCGGGAGATCGGAATCAACATGATGAGCACCACAATAGAAGTGATCACCACCTCCGGCAGGGTAAAAGCTTGTCTGGATTTAAGATTGCACATGGTTTTTACCGTTTGGTGATCGCTCCGGAACCCCGGAGAATGAGTTCCTCCTGAAACTGACCGCCGCCGGAACTGAAGGTGGTGGATACGGTCCGGATTTCGCGTTGACCCGGAGTGAGAATGAATTGGCCGAAGGCATTGAAGAGTCCAGAAGTCCATTCTGAACTGATGTCCACCAGATCCGGTTCCGCCAGTTCCACCGTGCTCAGTTCGTCCGCATCCCGGGTCCCGTCTCCGTCGCGGTCGATCCAGGAGCTGAATTCGTTCGAGTCCGTATCCAGCCCCACCCAGATCATCTGATTGGTGGCAATCGCCTCGGAGCGGGAGAGCTGAAGCTGAAATGCCAGCCGGGACGAGGCTTTCTCGGTCCGCATCCGGGGGAGAATTCTCTGTATCGACAACATTCCGAATCCGCTCATCAATCCAATCACGAACACCACGATCAGAATTTCCACCAGGGAAAATCCGCTGTTTGCCCGGGAGGGTTGGGGAATTCTTTTGTTCATCCTGTACTCGATTTTATGCTGATTGAAGGAGGGGACCGAGGAAAATCTGATTCTTATTTTCTAAAATTTCATTGCCTGTGAGAGGGATTCCGGACATTCTCCCGGCCATGAAACGACCTGGTGACTTTGAAATTTTGGCCCGTGATCCGGATAGTTCGGCCCGTTGTGGGTGCCTGCAAACGGCTCACGGGACCATACATACACCAGTTTTCATGCCAGTCGGTACTCAGGCTTCGGTCAAATCACTGACCCCGGACGAAGTTTCCGGTCTGGGGTTTGAAATCATTCTGGGAAACACCTACCATTTGAATGAACGTCCGGGATCGGATCTGGTGCAGCGCATGGGGGGACTGCATGCGTTTATGAACTGGGAAGGATCGATTCTCACTGACAGCGGCGGATTCCAGGTCTGGTCCATGGCCCAACTGAATCAGATCACCGAGGAGGGGGTCACTTTCAAAAGTCATCTGGATGGAAGCACCCGGTTTATGGGGCCCGTGGAATCCATGGCGATTCAGCGGGAACTCGGATCCGACATTGCGATGCTGTTTGACGAATGCATTCCCTTTCCCGCCACGGAGGAGTATGCCGGAAAAGCGGTACAAAGAACGCTGCGCTGGGCGGAACGCTGTCTGGAGCAGCCCCGGGCGGAGGGTCAGATTCAGTTTGCGATCGTGCAGGGGGGCGCCTATCCCGATTTGCGGGCCCATTGCGCCTCGGAACTGGTGAATATCGGGTTCGACGGATATGCAATCGGTGGAGTGAGTGTGGGGGAACCGGATGAATTGATTCTGCCGGGGGTGGAGGCCTCCGTAAAGTATCTTCCGGAGAGCAAAGCACGTTATCTGATGGGCGTGGGGCTGCTGGATCAGATGCTGGAGTCCATTGCCCGCGGGGTGGATATGTTTGACTGCGTGCTGCCCACCCGGATTGCCCGCAACGGATCGGCGGTGACCCGTCGGGGCCGTCTGGCGGTGCGGAATGCAAAATGGAAGGAGGATCCGCGTCCGTTGGAAGAAGGCTGCGCATGCTACACTTGCCGGAATTATACGCGAAGTTACATCCGTCATCTGCTCAACTGCGGAGAACTGCTCGCTTTTCGTCTGCTCAGCATCCACAATCTGCACTGTATGCAGACGGTGATGGCCGAGACCCGGGAGGCGATCCAAGAGGGCACCTTCACCGCCTACCGTAGAGATTTTCTCTCCCGGTATCAAAAAATCTCTGACGGTGAGCCTGGTGCCTGAAAAAGAGGGACTTCAGGAGAAAAAAAACTTTGCCTGACGGGATTCAAAAAGCTTCTGATCCCTCAGAAGGGGGTCAGGATGACCGGAGGATCCTACGCAAGCGTCAGGTCGTCGGAGCTTCCGGATTTGCTTTATTTTCGACCGCGCGCAACAGATCCCCCACCGTGCAGTCGGATTCAAGCGGGTGCCTCAGCGGAACTTTATCGCGGATGTGATAATGATTGCGGCGGCCGAGTTTTTCGGTTTGGAGCACCCCCGCCTCCACCAGCTCCCGCACGATGCGCTGCACCGCCCGTTCGGTAATGCCTACCAGATCCGCCACATCCCGCATGCGGGTGGAGGGGTCCCGGGCCAGACAAATCAGGACGTGACTGTGGTTACTGAGAAAAGTCCATTGCGCATCGGGTGATTTCATGAATAAATATTCATGAAATTCTTGACGCGTGTCAAATCCGTTATATACGAAATCCACTTCGTCTTTCTAATCAAATCTTTTTAATCCGAAACTTTTGGAGTACGCAAGCCCTTATGAATGCCATATCCTCCCCTGAAACCTCCACTCCCGCAGCTCCCGTCACCATCAGTATTGCCCGCGGAGACGGGATTGGTCCGGAAATCATGGATGCGGTGCTGAAAATTCTGGCCGCGGCCGGTGCCCGTCTGGAGCTGGAGGAGGTTCTGCTGGGCAAACAGGTGTATGAAAAAGGAATCAGTTCGGGCATGGATCCGGCGGCCTGGGACAGTATCCGCAAAAACAAAGTTCTGCTCAAAGCGCCGATCACCACCCCGCAGGGGGGCGGGGTGAAGAGTCTGAATGTGACCCTGCGCAAAACCCTCGGACTCTACGCCAATATCCGCCCCTGCGAGTCCTATGCCCCCTACGTGCCGACCCATCATCCGGGCATCAACATGCTGATTGTGCGGGAAAACGAGGAGGACACCTATGCGGGGATTGAACATCAGCAGACCGACGAGGTGGTGCAGTGTCTGAAGCTCATCACCCGTCCGGGCTGCGAGCGGATTGTGCGTTATGCCTTTGAAATCGCGCGCGCCCAGGGACGCAAGAAGATCACCTGCATGACCAAAGACAACATCATGAAGCTCACAGACGGGCTTTTCCACCGGGTGTTTGATGAAATTTCACCGGAATACCCGGACATTGAAACCGAACACATGATTATCGACATCGGTGCCGCCAAACTGGCCAGCGATCCGGAACGTTTTGATCTGATTCTAGCGCCCAACCTCTATGGGGATATCCTCTCCGATATTGCCGCTGAAGTGGCGGGTTCCGTGGGCATTGCGGGCAGTGCCAACATCGGCAGGAGCGCGGCCATGTTTGAAGCCATTCATGGAAGTGCGCCGGACATTGCCGGTCAGGACAAAGCAAATCCATCCGCCCTGTTGCGGGCCGCAGTCATGATGCTGGTGCATATCGGACAGCCTGCAGTCGCGGCCACGGTGGAGAATGCCTGGCTTCGAACCCTCGAGGACGGCATGCACACGGTGGATATCGCTTCGGACAAGAGTGTGAAAGTGCTTGGCACCCGGGCTTTTGCCCAGGCGGTGATCGAACGGCTGGGTCAGGACCCGCAGCATTTCCCCAAAGTGAGTTATCCGGAACAGACCGCCCGGGAGCACCATGCCGAAGAAGAGGCCCCGGCCCCCCTGATGGAGAAAAAACGCATGGGGATTGATGTTTTTCTGCACTGGAACGGAGACTCCCGGGATCCGAATGTGCTCGGACCCGCCCTTTCCGCCGCCGCCACGGAACCCTTTCTGCTCAAAATGATTACCAACCGCGGGGTGAAGGTGTATCCGGAAGGTTTGCCCGAAACCTTCTGTACCGACCACTGGCGCTGCCGCTTTCTGGGCAAAGAGGGCCGGGAGCCCGCCGCCCGTGATCTGCTTGAACTCCAGTTGCAGCTGGTGGAGAAGGGCTTTGACATCATCAAAACCGAAAATCTCTACACCTTTGACGGAGAACGGGCCTATTCCCTGGGTCAGGGCGAGTAAAACCAGAGGGCTGCGCCGGGGGCGCATCCCGGAATGAGTGAAGACGCCCGGTTTCAATCGTAATCGTGATCGTGATCGGGATCGAAATTCAATTTTGAAGAAATCGATTACGATTACGACAACGATCACGACAACGATCACGATCACGAGAAATGCGTCCGGGATATGATCGCACTTTTCACCAATTGTGACATGCACCCCGCCATTTCTGGGTTTCGGATTTGCATTGACCTTCAGCCCTTTTCTGTGCAGGAATACCCGCCTTTCCCGACTATAAATCCGCAAATTCTGGAGTCTCCATGATCCCCTTTTCCTCTCTCATCGCCATGGCCGGTCCCGCCGGTCAGAATTCCCAGCAGTCCCCCTTCGGATTTGTCGGCATGATGGTGCTGTTTTTTCTGATCATGTACGTGATGATGATCCGTCCGCAGCAGCGCAAAGAAAAAGAGCGTCAGGCGATGCTGGCGGAGCTGAAAAAAGGAGACAAAGTCCTGTTTGCCGGCGGACTGATCGGCACCATTGCTCAGATAAACGATAAAACCGCCAAAATCAAAGTGGCGGACAATGTGCGGCTGGACGTGGCCCGGGGCGCCATCACCGCGGTGATCAACGGTGACGAGGATGTGACCGATCCCGCGCAGGCCTGACCCCGCACCCCTCTTTTAAAAAACAAACACAAGGAACTATTGTTTCATGAAGAAGAATAACATGTTGTGGCGATGGCTGATTCTGATCGGCCTTTGCGTATGGTCTGTGATGCTGGCCTACCCCCTGAGCGAGAAACTTACGCTGGGGATTGATCTCAGCGGAGGCTTCCGTTTCGTGCTTGGAGTGGATTATGACAGTCTGCCGGTGGAGGAGGGCAAGTCGGTGACGGCCGAGGACCGCAGACGGGCCCAGGCCCAGGCGCTGGAGGTGCTCCGGAACCGTATCGACTCTGCCGGAACCCGGGAAGCCGTGGTCTATAAAGAGGAAAGCACCGGCCGGATTGTATTTGAAATTCCCGGAGTGGGAGAGGAGGAGCGTCAGAATCTGGAGGACCTTATCAAACGTCCGGCCGTTCTGGAATTCCGTCTGGTCCATGAAAATAACGCCGAACTGGTGAACAAACTGCTCAACGACAACATTGTCCCCCCCGGATACCGGATGGTCACCGTGGAGGGCCGGAGATACTATCAGCTGGATCCCGAATTCGAGGGAGACCGCGGTTCCGAGGAGTATAAACTGCAGCTGGCCAGCACCGGCCGGATTTCTCCGCTGTACGAACTGATGCTGGAAGAGGAGCAGGTGGACACCTACGGGAAAATGTTTGTTCCCTACTATGTCGATATCCGTCCGCTGCTCGACGGAACCGCCATCCGTTCCGCCCGCCCGGATTACGACGAGTACGGTCAGGTACAGGTGGCCCTCAGCATGACCAGTGAAGGCGCCAAAGACTTTTTTAACATCACCAAAGACTATTCTCCCGGGGGAGATGAGAATCCGGGCGACACCGGACGGCTGCTGGGAATCATCATGGATGATACCCTCTACAGTGCTCCGCGGCTGAATGAGGTGATTCCCTCCGGCTCCGCCGTGATCAGCGGAAATTTCACCTATGAAACGGCCGCCTCGCTTTCCGCAGCCCTGAACTCCGGTTCGCTGCCGGTGGGAATCGAAATCCTCATGCAGCAGTCGGTGGAGCCGACCCTGGGTCAGGAATCCGTCATGCAGGGGGTCAAGGCCGCAGTATACGGTCTGGCCGCAGTGGTGATCTTTATGTTTGCCTACTATCTGCTTGCCGGCGTGGTGGTGAATTTCGCGCTGGTTCTGGATGCCGTCCTGCTGCCCCTGGGCATGTTTCTGGCCGCCGGAACCCTCGGGATTTTTGCCTCCGGCGGCGGCGCGGGCATGACCAATATCAATGCCCTGCCCACCCTCACCCTGCCGGGGATCGCCGGTCTGGTGCTGACCATCGGGATGGCGGTGGACGCAAACGTCCTGATTTTCGAGCGCATCCGGGAGGAGCAGAAAGCCGGCAAACGTCTGGTTTCCGCAGTCAAAGCCGGATATGAGAAAGCCTTCAGCACGATTTTTGATGCCAACATCACCACGTTGCTGGTCGCCTTCATTCTCTACACCCAGGGTTCCGGTCCGATCCGCGGTTTTGCCGTGATGCTGACCGCGGGGATTCTGGTCTCTATGTTCACAGCCCTCTTTTTCACCCGCATGGGCTTTGATTTGATCACCCGCACCTCGCTGGACAAAATCAAAATGCTGTCCATTCTGCCGGAGAATCTGAACTTCAGTTTTCTCTCCAAAGACAAACTGGCCTTGAGCCTCAGTGCGCTGATTCTGATTGGAACCGCGGTGAACATCGGCATGAAAGGCAAAGACGTCCTGGGAATCGATTTCACCGGGGGCGCCTCCATGCTCTACGCCGTGGAAGAGTCTGAAGCCCAGGTGGCTCCCTCCGAGGATGAACTCCGCTCCCTGCTCAGCGGGGCGGGAATTCAGGAGGCGGTCATTCAGTATCAGACCCAGATCCAGCAGGGAGAAGAGACCCAGCAGCGCACCCTGCAGGTGCGGGTGGATTCTGAACACTCTGAAACGGTTCAGACCGCGCTGGAGGAAAACTACGGCGACGCAAACGGATTCAAACTGCTCCAGCTGGAGGAGATCGGTCCACAGGTCGGCGAGGAACTCCGCTCCAAAGGGGTGAAAGCCATCCTTTTCGCACTGCTCGGAATCGTGATCTACATTACCCTGCGTTTTGAATTCGCCTTCGCCATCGGCACCATTGCCGCCCTGGCCCATGATGTGCTGATCACGGTGGGGATTTACTGTCTGTTCGGACGACAGCTCAGCCTTCCCATTGTGGCCGCACTGCTGACCATTGTGGGGTATTCCGCGAATGACACCATTGTGGTGTTTGACCGGATTCGCGAGGATCTGAAACTGCTCAAAGGCAAACCCTACCGGGAAATTGCCAACCTCAGTATCAACCAGACCCTCAGCCGGACCCTTCTGACCTCCCTGACCACCCTGTTCACGGTCGTGATGCTGCTGATCTTCGGAGGCGGTGCGATCTTTGATTTCGCGCTCGCCCTCTGCATCGGGGTGGTGGTCGGTACCTACTCCTCCATCTTTGTGGCCACGCCGGTGATGTTGCTTTGGCACAAAGAGGACAAGGCGGCATAACCAGTTTCCGGAACCCCGGCTTGCCCTTACCAAAGGGCGGACCGGGTTTCCGGGTCTGCGTGCGTATGCATTCCCTGTCCCGTATATGGCTGGAGGCGGAAGCCTTTCCCGAACAGAGCCGTGCGCTCTCTGAACGCTACGGTCTGCCGCTGCCGGTGGCCCGGCTGCTTGCGCAGCGCGGGCTGACCGCGGATGCCGACATCGAGGCCTTTCTGGAGCCGCGGCTTGAACGGTTGAGCGACCCATTCCTACTGCCCGACATGGACAAAGCGGTGTCCCGGATCTGGAAGGCGCTGCAGGATCAGGAAAGCATCCTGATTTTTGGCGATTACGATGTGGACGGTGTCACCAGTACCGCTTTTCTTTCCCGGGTGCTGGAGCAGCTCGGCGGTCGGGTGCAGCGCTTCATCCCCAACCGGAAAGACGATGGATACGGACTGAGTCCCGAGTCCATCACCCATTGTCTGCAGACCTTTGACCCTGATCTGGTCATTACAGTCGACTGCGGCACCGGTTCCGCCGAAGCTGTGGAATTGGCCCGCCAACACGGGGTGGATGTGGTGGTGACCGATCACCACGAAGCCAATGGGGACGTGGCCGGTGCGCACGCACTCGTCAACCCCAAACTGGGAGACCAGGAGGGGCTGCGCATGCTCGCCGGAGTCGGTGTGACCTTCAAACTCTGTCATGCCCTGATCAAATGGGGGCGGGCCGAAAACATTCCTGCCAGTCATCAGGTGGACATGCGGCCGCTCATGTATCTGGTGGCCCTGGGAACGGTGGCGGATATGGTGCCGCTGATGGGAGAAAACCGCATCCTCGCCCGCTACGGGATTGAGGTGCTCAACCGGCTCCCGGACCCCGGAATCGAGGCGCTGGTGAAAAATGCGAAAATCCAGCAGGAGATGAGCAGTTATCACATCGGGTTTGTGCTGGGACCCCGGATCAACGCCGCCGGCCGCATCGATTCTCCCGATATCGCCCTGGAGATGCTGCTTTCCCAATCCCCCCGGCACGCGGACCGGCAGGCAAAAATTCTCGAGAAAGCCAACAAAGAACGGCAGAGTATTGAGGAGCTGATCCGGGAGGAGGCGATTGAAAAACTGGAGCCGACCTACGATCCGAACGTGCCGGGCGTCCTGGTGGTGGCCAGCCGGGGCTGGCACGCCGGGGTGGTGGGAATTGTGGCTTCGCGGCTGGTCAGACGCTTTCACCGTCCGGCCATCGTGATTTCGGTGGCCGAAGACGGAATCGGCCGCGGAAGCTGCCGGAGTATCGAGGGCTTTGATCTGATCCAGCATCTGCAGGTTGCGGAAGATCTGCTCCTCCAGTACGGCGGCCACCGCATGGCGGCGGGACTGGATATTCATGAAAAAGATATCGACGAATTCCGCACCCGGATCAACCGCCGGGCCGTCGAGATCATGGCCGACACCGATCTGCGGCCGCGTCAGCATATCGATGCCTGGATTGAACTGGCGGATCTTACCGACGATTTTCTCGATGCGCAGAACCGCCTCATGCCCTTTGGACACGACAATCCGGTGCCGGTCTGGGGGATCCGCAATCTGGAGATCGAGAAAGTGCATACCGTGGGGCGGGAGCGTCAGCATCTCCGCATCCTGTTTCAGACCCCCAACGGCATCCAGGATGCCATCGGATTCGGCCTCGGCGACCGGGAGCAGATTCAGGGTCCGGTGGACATCGCCTTTCAGCTGCGGCGAAACGTATTCAGAGGCGAAGCCCGGCTGCAGCTGATGCTCCAGGACATTCGTCCAGCAATCAACCTCTGACCCCCGTCCCCCTCCATGCCCTGCCTCACCGACGCGCATTGTCACCTCCAGGATCCTGCCTTTGCAGATGATCTTTCTGAGGTGCTGGACCGGGCGGCGCGCTTCGGGATTCGACGTTTGGTGGTGAATGGAACTTCTCCCGCCGACTGGCTGCGGGTGGCGGAACTGGCCAGCGCTTTTCCTGACCGGATTCTGCCCCAGTTCGGGGTACACCCCTGGAGGGTGGGGGAACTGCCCGGGGACTGGAAAGCGCAGCTCAGCGCACTGCTGCTCCGCTTTCCCCGGGCGGGGATTGGAGAAATCGGATTGGATACCCAGTGCACCGATGCGCCGATCCAACTTCAGCTGGAGATCTTCAGGGAGCAATGGAAACTGGCGGCCGGGCTGGGTCGGCCCTGCACCGTGCATCTGATCAAAGCCTGGCCGGAGTGGACCCTTGTGTTGCAGTCCCAGCCTCCGCCGCGGTTTCTGCTGCACAGCTACAGCGGATCGGCGGAACAGGTACAAAGCTGGGTAAAGGCCGGCGCCTATTTTTCATTCGGCGGCGCGGTCCTGCGCAGGAAAGACTCCCGAAAACTCCTGCAGGCCCTGCGCGCGGTGCCCGCCGAGCGGCTGCTGCTGGAGACGGATGCGCCCTTTCAGCATCCTCAGGGTAAAACAGAACGTCAGGAACCTGCCGGTTTGGCAGCAATTGCCGAGACCGTGGCGGCAATCCGGGAAGTCTCGCTTGCCTCCCTGCTGCAAAGCAGTGAGCAGGCCGCCCGGAACCTGTTTGAATCATGATCCCCTGAGGTTTCTCGATGGAAAGAACGCAGGATAACCGCAGAGGACCCTTACAGGGTTGGGGCCTTGTAGTTGCGAGTCAATGCATTGGGCTAGGAATTTGAAAAGCCGCTGGCCCTGATCTATGTGGCCCGTGTGAAAGCTCCGGCTCTCAGGACGGATTGCGGGCGGCCATAAAGGCGTGGAGCAGATCCACCACCAGTCCGCGGAGTTCGCCCCGGGGAACCACTTGGTCAATCAGTCCTTTGTCCTTGAGAAATTCGGAGCGTTGGAACCCTTCGGGCAGATCCTGCAGGGTGGTTTCTTTGATGACCCGCGGGCCGGCAAAGCCGATCAGGGCCTCGGGCTCCGCAATAATCACATCTCCCAGAGTGGCAAAACTGGCCATCACGCCCGCAGTGGTGGGGTGGGTGAGAATCGGAATATAGGGCAGGCCTTTCTCCGCGTGGCGGGCGAGGGCTCCGCTGGTTTTGGCCATTTGCATCAGACTCAGCATCCCCTCGTACATCCGGGCCCCGCCGGAAGCGCAGACCAGCACCACAGGCATATCCTCCTCGGTGGAGTTTTCGATGAGCCGGGTGATCTTTTCCCCCACCACGGAGCCCATGGAGGCCGCCAGAAAACTGAAATCCATCACACCAAATCCAACCGGCATTCCTTCGATCGCCGCTTTTCCGATGCCGACCGCATCGCCATACCCGGTCTTTTCCTGATTTTTCTTCAGTTTCGCCACATAGGAATCGGTTCCGGTGAATTTCAGCGGGTCTTCGCTGACCATTCCCGCGTCCCATTCGACAAAGGATTCCGGATCGCAGAACATGGCAATCCGCTGTTCACGGTCCATGGGAAAATGGTGACCGCAGGCCGCACAGACCTGAAGATTGCGGATCAGGTCCTCCTGATACAGCATCTCCGCGCAACTGGGGCATTTGCTCCACAGTCCGCCGGGAATGTCTTTTTTGCGGGAACGGTTGAATCCAAAACGACGGGAAAAGAAAGATGACATGCCGATACCCTAGTGATTCAGGACGGCTCTGTCAAATCCAGAAGCGTATAGGGAAAGGGAGCGGTCGCATCCCTTGCC
>JBMTJR010000010.1:0-18341 GCA_049438565.1 Kiritimatiellia bacterium | reverse complement strand
CCGTCGCATCCCCGGCGTGGGGTCCGGACTCCGCGCGATGCGGGAGCTTTGAGAGAAGTTGACATAATGCCTTAATACTTTAAGAGCATCCTTATGTGCGGCATTTGCGGATTTACCTGGAGAAACGAGGAACTGGTCACCAACATGACCCGCGTCCTTGCTCATCGTGGACCTGATCAGGACGGAGTCTACACAGACGACCACATTTCGCTGGGTCATCGACGCCTCAGCATTATTGATCTGACCGATCTGGGGAGGCAACCCATTTTCAATGAGGATGGCACGGTGGCGGTTGTGTTTAACGGGGAAATTTATAATTTCCAGGAAGTGCGCAAGGATCTGGAATCCAAAGGGCATGTGTTCCGTGGACATTCAGACTCTGAAACCATTGTGCATGCGTTTGAGGAATACGGCAAAGAATGCATGAAGCATTTTCAGGGAATGTTCGCTTTCGCGGCATGGGACAGCCGCACGCAGGATTTGTTGCTGGTGCGTGACCGGATCGGAATCAAACCGCTATATTACACGGTGCTGGATGGTCAACTGATGTTTGGATCCGAGATCAAAGCTCTGCTTGAGCATCCGGGTTGTCCGAGAAAATTCAATAAGCAGGCTTTGTATCATTATTTGGGCTACGAGTTTGTTCCCGCACCCATGACGATGTTCGAAGGAATTCAAAAGCTTCCTGCGGGACATTATTTACATTGGAAAAACGGGGAGATGTCGATCGAATCCTGGTGGGATTTAAATTATCCGGATCCCTCCGATCTTTGTGACCCGCAGGAAGTGGTGGAGTGTCTGCGGGAACAACTCGAGGAGGCGGTGCGCTCGCGTCTGGTGAGTGATGTGCCGCTGGGCGCATTTTTGTCCGGCGGTCTGGATTCGAGTGCCATTGTGGCCATGATGCGGAAACACATAAGCGGTCCTCTCCGCACCTTTACCATCGGGTATGAGGACAAGAGTTTCAGCGAACTGGATTATGCGAAAACGGTCTCCGATGTGTTCGGAACCGAGCACAAAGTTCTGATGATCAATGAAATGACCGCGGAGCGGATCGAAAAATCTATTTGGCATTTTGATGAGCCGATGACAGACCTCTCCTCGATTCCGTTAATGCTGCTCTGCGAAGAGGCGAAGAAAGACGTCAGTGTGATTCTGAGCGGGGAGGGCGGGGATGAAATCTTTGCCGGATATGACCGGTTCCGCGCCTCCAGGCTGGACAGCTATTACCGCTGCATCCCCCGGATTCTCCGGGAAAAAATGGTCACCCCGCTGATTCTTGCTCTCCCGGATCAGGCTCAGAAAAAAGGAGCCATCAATATGCTGAAACGCTTTGTGGAGGGCAGTATGCTTCCCGGTGAGGCTGAGCAGCTGCGCTGGCAGTTTTTCTCGTCTCCGGCGATGGAAGAGGGGCTCTATTCCGCCTCCTTTCTTGATGAAATTGAGCGGGATGCTTTCGCTCCGCTGCGGGCGGTCCGTTCCCGCTGCCGCACTGCCGACCGGGTGAATGCGGAATTGTATGCCGACACCCGCTTTATGATGGTGGACAGTGTGCTGATGAAAGTGGACAAGATGAGCATGTCCACCGGACTGGAAGTGCGGGTTCCGTTTCTGGATTACCGACTGGTGGAACAGATGGCGAGGGTTCCCGGAGATCTGAAACTCAAAGGGTTGAAAACCAAATATATTTTCCGCAAGGCGATGGAGGGAATGCTTCCCGAGGAAATCATCTACCGGAAAAAACAGGGCTACAGTCTGCCGGTAAAAAATCTGCTGCGTACCCAGCTCAAAGACTATATGACCGAGCTGCTGCAGGACTCTCCGGTCATCCGGGAAAACACCAATGCGGACTATATCCAGAAACTGATTTCCGAGCATCTGAGCATGAAGCACAATCACAACCATGTGCTGTGGGGATTGATTCACACCGCGATCTGGCACCGCCGCTTTCTGGAGGGACGCGGGTGAGCGGGGAAACCGGATATAAAATCAAGGAGGATGGCGGAGGGGCTTTTGCAAAATACCGGAAATATTATTACGGGGATCAATCTTTGGGACGACTGATTCTCAGTGAGCTTCTGAGTTTTCTGATTGGGTCCATGCCGGGGGCAGCGGGATTGTTTTTGCGGATGAAGCTGTATCCCCGACTCTTCGGGTCCTGCGGACGGAAGGTGGTGTTCGGCAGAAATCTGACCCTGCGTCATGCCCATAAAATTTTCCTCGGGGATCAGGTGGTGATTGATGACAACGTGGTGCTGGATGCCAAGGGCGAGTCTAATCAGGGGATCCGCATCGGAGACGGGGTTTATATTGGCCGGAACAGCATTGTTTATTGCAAAGGAGGAGACCTCGAACTCGGCAAACGGGTGAATATCTCCTCCAATTGCCAGATTTTCTCCTCCAACCAGCTTCGGATCGGGGACGGGACGATGATCGGTGCCTATTCGTATCTGTTGAGCGGGGGGGAGTATGACCGCCACAGCGGGGTTCCTTATGCGGACCAGAGCGGAATGGAGACCCAAGGTCCTTTGCAAATTGGAGCCAACTGCTGGCTGGGCGCGCGGGTGACGGTTCTGGATGCCGCCTCTGTGGGGGATCACTGTGTTCTGGCCGCCGGAGCGGTGGTGACCCAATCCTTTCCGGATCACAGTCTGCTGGGCGGTGTGCCGGCCCGCCTGCTGGAGAGCAGGGAGGAGGGCTGATTATGCCTTCTCCGGTGGCGCATCTCTCCATGGGATTTTTTCTCTGGTTTGCACTCAGACCCCGGCTGGATGGATTGGTTTCCCGTCTTCCCCGGGGGGAATGGGTTCTCTGGGGCGGTTTTTTGTTTTTCTCCATGTTGCCGGATCTGGATGCGATTCTGGGAATTCTCACCGGGGATATGGGACGGTATCATAATCAGGGGACTCACAGTCTGTTTGCCGGGATCACCGTTTCCCTGGGCCTGGCTGTGCTGGGAAGCCGGTTGGTGAAAGGTTCCGGATCTTCCCGCTGGCTGCTGTGGATTTTCCCCGCAGTGATGATTCATATTCTGATGGACAGTATTTGTTTTGGCCGGGGGCTGAAACTGGCCTGGCCCTTCTCCTCCCACCGCTTTCAGGCTCCGGTTGAAATTTTCGGGGGACTGCACTGGTCGGAGGGTTTATGGAGTCCGAGTCATCTGTTCACGGTGGCGGAGGAACTGCGTTTCACGCTGTTATTGTTTTTGGTTGCCTGTCTGATGTGGCGTCAGAGAGAGAGAAATCCCCTCTCCGATGCCTTTGTAAAGCCTTCTGCTTGATTTCCCGGGGCTTCTGCATTTAGATGCGGCCTCAACCCAAGGAAGATTCTCTATGAAAATTTTAGTGACTGGTGGAACGGGATTTACAGGAAAAGCGCTGGTGAAACGTCTGCTCGATGACGGACATCAGGTGGTAGCGCTGGATTACAAAGAAGGGCTGAAGACCCAGGAGCTTCGGGAATGGGGCGCCGAAGTGCTGATTGGAAGCGTGACAGACCGTGCGATTGTGGATCAGGCCATGCAGGGCGCAGAGGTGGTGCAGCATCTGGCGGCCGCCTTCCGGGAGATGAATGTGCCGGAATCCCATTATGATGAGGTCAATATTCAGGGAACCCGGAATGTACTGGAGGCGGCCGAGCGGGAACAGGTGAAAAAATTTATTTACTGCTCCACCTGCGGAGTTCACGGAAATATTGATCATCCTCCGGGGGATGAGAATGCTCCGATCCAGCCTGCGGATTATTATCAGCGCACCAAGTATGAGGCGGAGCCGGTGGTGCTGGAGTTTGTGCAGAAAGGCATGAAAGCCACCATTCTGCGGCCCGCCGCGATCTACGGCCCCGGAGATCCGGAACGTTTCCAAATGATCTTCAAACGGGTCAACAAAGGCAAATTCCCGATGTTTGGAAATGGAAAAACCACCTATCATCCGCTCTATATCGACAATCTGGTGGACGCGCTGGTGCTTGCCATGGATCCTGAGAAAGGAAACGGGGAGGCTTATCTGATTGCGGACGAGGAATATGTGGAGATCGAAGATTTGGTGAAACGGGCGGCCAGAGCTTTGGGCGTGGAGGTGAAAATTCCTCACTACCCGGTACTGCCCGTGGTGATTGCGGGACATCTCTGCGAGAAAATCTGCAAGCCGTTCGGAATTGTGCCCCCGATTTTCCCCCGCCGGGTCGATTGGTACCGACAGAACCGCGCGTTCAAAATTGACAAGGCCAAGCGGGATCTCGGATATGTTCCCGGTGTGGATCTGGATGAGGGGCTTCGCCGCACGGCGGCCTGGTATAAAGCCGAAAATCTCATCTAATTCAGGGACTCCCCCGGAGAGAAAACAATTTTCACCGGTTGATATCTTGACATCAAGATATACGGGCGGATGTTGGCTGAATGAACTCAAATCTTTCAGGAACAACGGGTGCCCAGCTTTTTCTAAGTCTGTGGCGGACTTCGCGGGCGGTGATGCGGGTGGATCAGGCCAGTATCGCGGCCCTGGGATTTAATTCCCTTTCGGACTTTGCTGTACTGGAAGTGCTGCTGCACAAAGGTCCCTTGCCCGTGAACACGATTGGAGAGAAAGTTCTGTTGACCAGTGGATCGATCACTTCCGCCGTGCAGCGCCTGGAAAAGCAGGGGCAGGTCCGGAGAGAAAAGGGCGGGAAAGACGCACGGGTGGTGTTGGTGCATTTGACTCCCCGGGGGAAAACGCTGATTGAGAAAGCGTACGCCCGGCATGCGCAGGATTTGGATGATATTTTTACGGATCTCGGAGGGGAGGAACGGAAACAGTTTTTGCAACTGATGAAAAAAGTAAGGTCCCGGGCGGTCAGCCTCAACGACCAAAGGAGTGCGAAATGAAAAAGCAGATTACCCGCGCGGATGAGCGGATGCATACGCAGATTGACTGGCTGAACAGCCGCCACAGTTTTTCGTTCGGCGGTCATTATGATCCGGAACGCATGGGCTTTGGTCCTCTGCGGGTGGTGAATGATGACATTGTGGCCCCGGGACGCGGCTTCGGATCGCATCCTCACCGCGACATGGAAATTATCAGTCTGGTGTTGGAGGGAGAGCTGGAGCACCGGGACAATTTGGGTAACGGAAGAGTGATCCGCGGCGGAGATTTGCAGTACATGAGTGCGGGAAGCGGCGTGGTGCACAGTGAATTCAACCCTTCGAAAGAACAGCCGGTTCACTTTATGCAAATCTGGATTGAGCCGCGGGAAAAAGGCCTTCCGCCCCGCTATGCGGATCAGCCGGTGGTGGGTACCGAGGAAAATGTCTGGAAGCTGCTGCTCTCAGAGGATGGCCGGGAGGGGTCGATGCAAATCCGTCAGGACGCGGAACTCCGTTCTGTGCAACTGTCGGCAGGCCGGGAAATCTCTTATACCGCAAAAGATGAAGGGCGCGGAATTTGGATCTTTGTGATAGAGGGATCGATAGAGATCGGAGAGGATTCGCTCGCGGCGGGGGATTCATTGGCATTGTGGCATCCCGATCGGGTGGTTCTGAGAAATACAGATACGGCTGCCACCAGACTGCTTATTTTTGATGTGCCGCTGTAAACGCATGGGGGAAGGCTCTCTGCTTGACCTTGGGATACAAAATCGTTAGCAGGTCCGCATGAGCGAACACAAACCAGACCTGGATCATGTGGATGTCACCTATGTGGCGAACCTGGCAAGAATCGATTTGTCTCCGGAGGAGACGGAGAAATTCCAGAAGGAACTGGATACGGTGCTGGCGTATATTCATCAGTTGAATGAATTGGATCTGGAGGGCGTCGAGCCGATGTCCCATCCGCAGCCCCGGGAAAATGTGCTTCGGGAGGATGTGCCGGTGGAGGGGCCTGACCGGGAAGCTCTGCTCGAAAATGCACCGGCCAGAATTCAGGATCTGATCCGGGTGCCGCAGATGATGGAGGACGCATGAGTTCGCTTGCAGACCTGTCCCTTCGTGAGTTGCAGTCTTTGATGGAAAAGGGGGACTGCAGTTCCCGGGAAATTGTGGAGGCAGTGGCGGCCCGGATTGAGGAGCGGGACGGGGGGCTCAATGCGTATCTGGAAGTGGACACGGAGAGCGCGCTTGCGGCGGCGGACGAGGCGGATGCCCGCCGGGCATCCGGAGAGCGGGGGCCATTGCTGGGGATCCCGGTGGCGATTAAAGATCTTCTGAATGTAAAGGGGCAGTCCTGCCGCTGTGCTTCCAAAATTCTCGAAGGCTACATTTCGCCATATGACGCGACGGCGGTGTCCAGACTCCGGGCTGCGGGAGCGCTTCCCTTTGGCAGGGTGAATATGGATGAATTTGCGATGGGGGCCAGCACGGAACACTCCGCGTTCGGGGTGACCCGGAATCCCTGGAATCCGGATCATGTGTCCGGGGGATCCAGCGGCGGGTCTGCGGCAGCGGTGGCGGCGGATGAGGCCATCCTCTCTCTGGGATCGGACACGGGAGGATCGGTCCGTCAGCCCGCTTCCTTCTGCGGCTGTGTGGGCCTGAAGCCCAGTTATGGACGGGTGAGCCGTTATGGGCTGACCGCATTTGCCAGTTCTCTGGATCAGGTCGGCATTCTCTCCAAAACGGTTGCGGATGCGGCCGACACGCTCTCCGTGATTGCCGGACATGACCCCCGGGACAGCACCAGCGATCCGGCGCCGGTTCCGGCGTATGCCGCGATGCTGGGCGGGGATCTGAAAGGCATGAAAATCGGGATCGCAGAGGAGTTTTTCGGAGAGGGCGTGAATCCGGAAGTTTCTGCGGCGGTGCGGTCGGCCATCGATCACTGCGTTTCGCTGGGAGCGGAACCGGTGTCGGTGCGTTTTCCCCATCTGCGGTATGCGGTAAGCATCTATTATATTCTGGCCCCGGCCGAGGCTTCGGCCAATTTGTCCCGCTTCGACGGGATTCGATACGGAAACCGGGTGGAGGCGGAGGATCCGGTGCAATTAATGCGGAAAACCAGGGATGCCCATTTCGGAGATGAGGTGAAACGGCGGATTCTGCTGGGCACCTATGTGCTGAGTTCGGGCTATTACGATGCGTACTATGTGAAAGCGCTTAAAGCCCGCGCGCTGATCAAACAGGATTTTGACCGGGTGTTTGCGGAATGCGACGTACTGCTGTCTCCCGTGGCGCCCACCACCGCTTACCGGATCGGGGAGGGGGAAAAGGATCCGCTGGCACTCTATCTGGGTGATATTTTAACCATTCCCAGTAACCTTTCCGGGGGTTGCGGGATTTCTGTTCCCTGTGGATTCAGTTCCGCCGGCCTGCCGGTGGGGATGCAGATTCTCGGCCCCGCCTTTGCGGAGGAGCGGATTCTGCAGACCGCCTTCGCGTATGAGCAGTCTACGGAATGGCATCTGCAAAAACCCCCTGCTCCGGCTTGAACCTGTTCTCAACTTTGATTCCGGAAACCGAATAATGTCTTACCTCCCCACCATTGGTTTAGAAACCCACGTTCAGTTGAACACCCGCACCAAAATCTGGTGCGGATGCAAAGTCGACGCCTCGGCGGAACCCAACACCCACATCTGTCCCGTGTGCATGGGGTATCCCGGATCCCTGCCGGTCCTCAATGCGGAGGCGGTGCGCAAAACCGTGCAAACCGGACTTTTGCTGGGCTGCAGAATCGGGTTGCGGAGCAAACATGACCGGAAGAGTTATTTTTATCCGGACATGCCGAAAAATTATCAGATCACCCAATATGATCAGCCCCTCTGTCTTGGGGGGCAGCTGGAGATCGAGGTGGAGGGAAAAAAGAAGACGGTGCGGATCAACCGGATTCATCTGGAGGAGGATGTGGGGAAATCCACCCATCTGCGCGGAGTAAGCGGAGTGGATTACAACCGGGCCGGAACGCCGCTCATGGAGATTGTGACCGAGCCGGATCTGCACAGTGAGGACGAGGCGTTCGCGTATCTGACCGCCCTGCGGAGGATTCTGCAGTACGGAGGAGTGAGCCACTGCAATCTGGAACAGGGGAATATCCGTTGCGATGTGAATATTTCCGTAGCGGAAGCGGGGAGCGCTGCGTTGGGGACCAAAGCTGAAATCAAAAATATGAACACATTCCGCGGGGTGCACCGCGCAACAGCGTACGAGATTAAACGTCAGATCCGGGCATTGGAGACAGGCACGCCGCTGGTGCAGGAGACGCGGCGCTGGGAGGATGATCAGGGCATCACCACCTCGATGCGCAGCAAAGAGGATGCGCATGATTACCGCTATTTTCCGGACCCGGATTTGGCCGTGATCACGCTGACAGAGGTGCAGGTGGAGGCCTGGCGTGCGGATCTGCCCGAATTGCCGGCGCTGCGCCGGCAGCGCTTTGTAGAAGTGCTTGGACTGCCGGAGTATGATGCGGGGGTGCTGGTTTCGGATCCTGAACTGGCGGAATATTTTGAGCAGGTTGTCGGTGCGGCCGAGGGGAATGCCAAAGCGGCAAGCAACTGGGTGATGACTGAGGTCATGCGAGTGCTGTCTGAGACCGGAGGAACGGCCTCCGGATTTGCGGTCCGGCCGGAGTCTCTGGGAAAACTCATTCTCCTGGTGGCAAAAAAGACAATCAACGCCTCCAAAGCCAAAGAAGTTTTTTCGGTTCTTCTGGAAGAGGGAGGAGATCCCGCACAAATCGTGGAGGCAAGGGGCTGGGCGCAGGTCAGCGACAGTTCAGCGTTGGAAGGTCTTGTGGCGCAGGTAATAATAGAAAATCCTTCTGTGGTGGAAGACTATCGGGGTGGAAAAGAGGCGGCTTTACAATTCCTCATGGGCCAGGTGATGCGCCTGAGTAAAGGCAAGGCAAACCCTAAAATGGTACTGGAACTGCTCAAAGAAAGTCTTGCCTAACTTCGGCAGGTAGTTTTAGCTCAACCTGTTCGCGTATGGACCTCAACCCCATTAAGGAAGCGTTTTGACCCCCAAAGACGAATACACACTCGAAACACTCCGCGCCGCAGGTCTCATTGATAATGCCATTGCGGAAAAGGCCGCATTTCTCGCGGATGAAAAGGGCATGGATGTGACGGAGGTCCTGGAGGAATCCGGGATGATCACCGGAGAGGAAATCACCCGGGCGATTGCGGAGCATTATGGAATGGAGATGGTTTCCCTCCGGGAGATGGATATTGATCAGGATGTGATTGATTCCATGCCTGCGGACATCGTCCGCCGCTACGGGGTGATGCCGGTGCACAAGCGGGGGAACGAGTTGACCGTGGCCATTGCGGATCCCCAGGATATGGATACGCTGGACAGTCTGCGCTACACGCTGCCTTATGATGTGGTGCCGGTGGTTGCCTCGGAGCGGGAAATCAAATCCTCGATCAATCTCTTTTATGCCGGGGGAACCCGGGCGGGGAATGCCCTGCAGGAATTGACAGAAGCCACGATTTCCGGGATTGCTACCGACGAGACCGCCGAACTCTTCGGTGATTCGGAGGAGGTCACAGAGGAAGATGCTCCGATTATTAAATTGGTGAGTTTGATTATTATCGAGGCGTTCCGGAAGCGCGCCTCGGATATTCATGTGGAGCCCATGGAGAAAAAACTCCGGGTCCGCTACCGGATTGACGGGGTTTTGCAGGAGGTGGAAAGTCCTCCCAAGCGACTGCAATCCGCGATTTTGCAGCGGATTAAGATCATGGCAAACATGAAAATTGCCGAAAAGCGGGTGTGTCAGGATGGCCGCATTCAGATCAGTGTCATGGGCCGGGAACTGGACCTACGGGTCTCCGTGGTTCCTACCAATCATGGTGAATCGGTGGTCATGCGTATTCTGGACAAAGAAAGTCTGCGGCTGGGTCTGCCGGAACTCGGATTTTTCACAGACGACCAGCAGACGTTCCGCGGGCTGATTCAATTGGCGGACGGCATTGTGCTGGTGACCGGTCCCACCGGATCGGGCAAAACCACGACGCTTTATTCCTGTTTGAATGAGATCAACACCCCCGACCGAAAGATCATTACGGTGGAGGACCCGGTGGAGTATCAGTTGAGCGGAATCAATCAGGTTCATGTCCGGGCGGACATTGGACTGACTTTTGGAGCGGCACTCCGGTCGATTCTGCGTCAGGCGCCCAACATTGTGATGATCGGAGAAATCCGTGATTTGGAGACGGCTGAAATTGCGGTGAATGCCTCGCTGACCGGACACCTGGTGTTCAGTACGCTGCACACAAATGATGCTCCCAGTGCGGTGACCCGTTTGATTGATATCGGGGTGAAGCCCTTCCTGGTGGCCTCCTCGCTGCGCGGGATCATGGCGCAGCGGCTGGTTCGGAAAATCTGCAGCAAGTGTTCCGAAACGTACAAACCCTCGGACCGGGAGATGCGGCAGTTGGGGGCGCTTGCGGGACAGGTGGAGGATGTGGAGCTGTGCCGCGGCACCGGTTGTCAAAATTGCGCCTACACCGGTTATGCAGGGCGAATTGGAATTTTTGAAATTTTCCTGATTACCGAAGAAGTGCAGCACCTGATATACGAACAAGTCAATTCCAGCGATCTGCGCAACAAGGCGCGGGAGCTGGGCATGCGTACGCTGCGGGAAGATGGATTGCGAAAAGTGATTGCCGGACAAACCACCTTGGAGGAAGTATTCCGGGTTACACTTGGAGACATGGAATGACTACGCCCGCGAATGAAATCAGCATGGAGGATCTTCTGGCCGTTGTGGTGCAGGAGGGGGCCTCGGATTTGCACCTGGAAGTGGGGAGTCCGCCGGTGCTTCGGATCAATGGACATTTAAACCCTCTGGAAACGGAGCCGTTGCGGGCGGAGGATACGGACCGACTAATGCGCTCCGTCACGGCGGAGGATTATGTGCGGCAGCTCACCGAAACCGGGGGCGCGGATTTCGGTTTCGGATTTCAGAACCTGGCCCGTTTCCGGGTGAGCATTTTCAAACAGAAAGGGTCGGTGGGAATGGTCCTGCGGCAGATTCCCAATACGCTGCTCACTCTGGAAGAGATCGGCCTGCCTCCTCAGACCAAAGAACTGCTCTATAAACCCAAGGGGCTGGTGTTGGTGACCGGGCCCACCGGTTCGGGAAAATCCACGACGCTGGCCAGCATGATCAACATCATCAATGAGGACCGTGACTGTCACATTATTACGGTGGAGGACCCGATTGAGTTTTATCACGAACACAAACAAAGCATCGTGATTCAGAGGGAACTCGGGGTGGATGTGGGCTCTTTCAGCAAAGCACTGGTCAGTGCGCTCCGTCAGGATCCGGATGTGATTCTGGTGGGGGAAATGCGGGATCTTGAGACCATGGAAGCCGCCATATCCGCCGCTGAAACCGGACATCTGGTTTTTGCCACCCTGCACACGACCGGAGCGGCCCGCACGGTGGACCGGATTGTGGATGCATTCCCGACCAATCAGCAGGAGCAGATCCGCACCCAGCTGGCTTCCACGATTGAAGCAGTGATTTCCCAGGTGCTGATTCCCCGCATTGACCGGGAGGGCCGGGTGGCGGCGTTTGAAGTGATGATGACCACCCCCGGAATTCAGGCGCTGATCCGCGACAACAAAACGTTCCGGATCACTTCCGACATTCAGACCGGCGCCCGGAAGGGGATGATCACCCTGGATGCCTCCCTGCTCGCCCTCTACCGGAAAGGGATCATCAGTTTTGAAAACATGCTGTTAAAAGCCAACGATCCTGAATCTCTTGCCCAGAAAGTTCACGCAGGAACCTAATTCCCCAAACGCCTATGTCCGATCTCTCCCATACTGACCAGCTGCTCGAACACCTTTCGCAACACGATTATCTGACGGAAGCCCAGACCAGTGATATCCTGGACGAGCATAACCGCACCGGACGATCCGTGCGGAACATCATTCTCGATATGGAGATGATGACCGAAGATGAGCTGATGGAGCAGATGGCGCTGTTGATGGGGGTCCGGGTGCTTGATCTCAGCCGGCACAACATCAACTCGGATCTCAGCCGGAAACTCCCCGCATCCGTTGCCCGGATGTACAATCTGATTCCGGTGAATATCGATGCGGTTTCCATTGAACTGGCCACCTCGGACTTTATTCCGCCGGAGGTGGTGGATGAGCTCCGCTTTGTGCTGGCGATGGATGTGGAGTTTGTCATTTCCAAAGAGCGGGATATCAAAGATCATCTGGTGAAATTTTATGCCGAGGATGAGGACGACTCGGTGGGGAGCATACTCAGTGAGCTGGAAAACGAACTGGAAGAGGCCGGAGATGTCGGAAAAGGCGTCACGAATCTCACGGAGGAGGATCTTTCCAGTTCCGCCAACGCGGCCCCGGTCATCCGGTACGTGAACCTGGTCCTCTATCAGGCGGTGCAGGACCGGGCCTCGGATATTCATTTTGAGCCTTTCGAACACGAATTCAAGATCCGGTACCGGGTGGACGGTGCCCTGTATGAAATGTCGCCGCCGCCCAAGCATCTCGCCCTGCCGGTGATTTCGCGCATCAAAGTAATGTCCGGGCTGGATATTTCCGAACGCAGACTACCTCAGGATGGGCGGATTCAGCTGAATATTGCCGGCCGGCCGGTGGACTTCCGGGTCTCCACCCTTCCGACGCAGTTCGGGGAATCCGTGGTGCTCCGCGTCCTTGACCAAAGCGCAGTGGGTCTCGAGCTGGAACGGCTCGGAATGCCGGATGACGTCTACAACAACTTCAGTGAAGACATTATGATGCCGAACGGCATTATTCTGGTGACCGGACCGACAGGTTCCGGGAAGACCACCACCCTGTATGCAGCGCTGGGGCGCCGGAATGAGGTCGGCGTGAAAATTCTGACCGCAGAGGAGCCGGTGGAATACGATATTGACGGCATTGTGCAGATCAATGCGAACCACCGGATTAACCTCACCTTCGGCAGCATTCTCCGCGCCTTCCTTCGTCAGGATCCGGATGTGATTCTGGTGGGGGAAATCCGCGATTTGGAAACCGCGCAAATTGCGATTCAGGCTTCTCTGACCGGTCATTTGGTGTTCAGTACGCTGCACACCAACGATTCTGCGGGTGCGGTCACCCGTATGATTGATATGGGACTGGAGCCGTTCCTGATTGCCTCAACCTTGCAGTCTGTGATGGGGACCCGTCTGGTCCGGACCATTTGTAAAGAGTGTAGAACCCCCTTTGTTCCGGATGATCTGCAGGTTAAGTCTCTTGGACTGACCCGCCAGATCATTGGCGACAATGAATTTTACTATGGAGCCGGCTGTGAGAATTGTCATGATACCGGATACCATGGCCGCCGCGGGATTTACGAGTACCTCAAAGTCACCGATCCCATCCGCACCCTGATCACTGAAAGAAGACCGACCGTGGTGGTTCGGGACCGCGCCCGTGAATTGGGAATGCGCACTCTGCGCGAGGACGGAATCCGGTGTATCCTTGACGGTCTTACCACCATTGAGGAAGTGATTAAATATACCTAATTCCCGATCAATTCCCTTGAATGTTGATACGGATATCCCTTAAGCTACAGAGATGAATTTCCCAAGGAACGCAGAACATGCCAAAATATAAATTTGTTGCGGTTGATCAAAAAGGCAAAGAATACACCGGTAATCTGGAGGCTTCAGACGAGGCCGGTGCCGAGGCCAAGCTGAGAGAAAAAGGCCTTTTCCCCACGTCCGTCACTCTGGCCGGTGCTCCCGCAGCCAAAAAGAAAGGGGCCGCGAAAAAGAAAGCCGCCGGTTCCAGCCCGAATCTGCAGAAAGAAATTCAGATGCCCTCGTTTATGCAGCGGGTGACTCCCAAGCAGCTCATGGCGCTTACCCGTCAGCTCGCAACGCTGGTGAATGCGGGGCTTCCTTTGGTGAGAGGTCTGCAGGTTTTGGGGCGACAGGAAAAAAATCCGTTGCTGAAAAGATCGCTCTCCGAAATGTCGGATGCGATTGAAAGCGGCAGCAATTTTGCGGAGGCGCTGGTCCAGCACCCCAAAATTTTTGACAAACTCTACGTGAACATGGTGAAAGCCGGTGAAGTCGGGGGGGTGCTCGACAAGGTGCTGCTCAGTCTGGCCGAGTTCATGGAGAAAGTGCAGAAAATCAAAAACAAAGTCAAAGGGGCCATGATTTATCCGATCGTGGTATTGTCCCTTGCGGTGGGAATCCTGGCCTTCCTGATGATATTCATTATTCCCAAGTTTCAGAAAATTTTCGAGGATATCATGCAGGGCAAACCCCTTCCCTGGCTTACCCGTCAGGTGGTGGTTTTCTCAGAAAACTTTGTGGTGATCGGGCCCATTCTGATTGTGGTGGCCATTATGCTTAGTATTGTTCTGAAATTTGCCAAAAAAACCAAAAAAGGCGCATATGCTATCGACTGGACCAAACTGCACACGCCATTGTTTGGTCCCCTGTTCATGAAAAGCGCGATTGGACGGTTCACCCGCACCCTGGGTGAGCTGATGGATTCCGGGGTACCCGTCCTGCAGGCGCTCACGATTGTGGGGGAGACTTCCGGGAATGCGGTGGTGGAAAATGCCGTGCATGAAGTGCACGATGCGGTCAAAGAAGGGGAAAACATTGCTCCGACTCTCGAATCCACCCACATCTTCCCCCCCATGGTGATTTCCATGGTGGAGGTGGGGGAGGAAACCGGGGAGCTGCCGCAAATGCTCAAAAGGATTGCGGACAATTACGATGACGAAGTTGATAATGCGGTGGCCGGTCTTACCTCGGTGATCGAGCCTTTGCTGATTGTGATGCTCGCCGTGATCGTCGGGGTGATTGTGATTGCGCTTTTCCTGCCTCTGATTGGTATCATCGAAGGTCTGAACAGCTGAGGAGCGAAACCGCGAAGGATACAGACCCGTCAGAGACCTGCTCTTTGACGGGTCTGAGGGTTTAAAAGAAAAGAGAGCGAACCTAAAAAGAAAGGCTTGCAATCATTTGTTACGCTTGTATACGTGCGTATATATCATTCACCAAAGGAATATTTATGGCCACAAAAAAGAAAGCGGAAAGCAAAAGTGAGGGAGGGGGCAACCTCGACAGTCTGATTGCGCAGATCACCAAACAGTTCGGAGAAGGCTCCATCATGAAGCTGGGTGAGGAGGAAGTGAGTTCCCGAAAAGTACCCAGCATCTCCACGGGTGCGCTCACCCTGAACATTGCGCTGGGAGTGGGCGGGGTTCCGCGGGGAAGAGTGGTGGAAATTTACGGACCGGAATCTTCCGGAAAGACCACCCTGATGCTGCATATTGTGGCGAATGCCATGAAAGCAGGAGGATCCTGTGCCTTCATTGATACGGAGCATGCGTTGGATCCGGAATATGCGGCGAAAATCGGGGTGGATCTGGATAACTTGCTGGTTTCACAGCCGGATTCCGGAGAAGAGGCACTGAATATCTGCGAGGCTCTGGTTAAATCCGGGGAACTGGATGTGGTGGTGTTTGACTCGGTGGCCGCGCTGGCTCCGAAAGCGGAACTGGACGGGGAGATGGGTCAAAGCCATGTGGGACTCCAGGCCCGGTTGATGTCCCAGGCGCTGCGGAAACTCACCAGTGCGATTAATAAGTCGAAAACCTGTGTGCTGTTCACCAATCAGATCCGGGAAAAAGTGGGCGTCATGTTTGGCAGTCCGGAAACCACCCCCGGCGGCCGGGCACTCAAGTTTTACGCGTCTGTCCGGATGGACATCCGCCGTATTGCCACGATTAAAGACAACTCAGGAGTGGCGGTGGGAAGCCGCGCCCGGGTGAAAGTGGTGAAAAACAAAGTGGCTCCGCCATTCACCGAAGCCGAATTTGATATTCTCTATGCGGAAGGCATCAGTTGGGAAGGCTCCATTCTGGATCAGGCCATGGATCTGAATCTGATTGAACGCCGCGGTTCCTGGCTTTCGCTCGAGGGCACCCAGTTGGGACAGGGACGCGATGCGGCCCGGGATGTGCTGAAAGAAAACGACGAAATGCAGCAAATGCTGATCGACCGGATTTATGCCGCCATCGAAGAGAAAAAAACGGCCGGAAAGAAAAAGTAGTGCGGGAACGCTCTTGGTCAGCCTCAGCAGGAAGGCGGAGATTCCTCACAAACTAGGTATGGAGCCGGGTCTCTTTTGGGTTTGCTTGACCCTGCTCGGGAAGTTGAAGGATGGCCGATATTGAAAGGCTGGATCAAAATCAGTTTTTGGCTTTTGGGAATCCTTTGCTTCTTTTGCGGGGTGGCCTACTGGGGACTTTTTGTAGTGCCCCGTCAGAAAATTAATGTTTATGAATCCGAACTGCGGGCAAAGGGGATTCCGCTTGAAATTCAGGATTTGAAACCGGATCCAATTCCGGTGACTGAGAATGCCGCTCCTCTCTATCTAAAGGCATACCAGCTGCTGGAAAAACTTGAGTATGAAGGGGAGAATATTTTCCACTTCAAAAACGGATATCCGGCAGTGGACCCTGACGATAAACGGAGGGAGGGGTTGTACACCCTTCTGGCGGATCCGCAGTTTGAAGAGGCGATCGCGCTGATTGATCAGGCCACTTCGCTCATCCACTGTCAATTCGAGCTCGACTACAACGCGGATCCTTAAAATTTTCTGCTTCCGCATGTGAGCCCGCTCTTGAATCTCGCCTCCTTGATGAAAGTGCAGATCCAGGTTCAGCTGGAGCGAGGGGAGACATCTGATCTTTCCGCATCTCTGAACCGTCTGAACGGACTCGCACAGCGGCTGGAGGATGAACCTTTTCTGATTTCACAGCTGGTGCGAATTGCGATGATCACCCTGTACACCGATGCGGTTTCAAAAGTGCTCGCAGGCATGGAACCTCATCCAGAGTTGTACCTGGAAATCAAGGATCAGCTCTCACGGTTCCCGGAACCGGTCGTTGCGTATGACTGGATCAACGGGGAAAGGATCTACATGCTGGCCGCCTGGAGATCAGGGAGCTACCTGGATATGAGCGGTTTGACTTTTGAGGATCTTTTGGATGAGATCCGCTCTGTTTCGGATGGGCTCACCTATTTGGCGGCCCCTCTGTGCCGGGTATGGGATGAATGGTTTTTCTATCAAACTCTATCCGATGTGGCCATCCGCTATCAAAAGCCCTATCCTGAAATCGACTGGCTCCGGGAAGAACGCCTGTTCTCGGAGATTCCGGCCCTCTATTTTTTAAGCCGGGGATTATCCCATTTCCGTAAAGTCAGAGGAAAAATCGCCGAAGCCGAAGCGCATCTTCAACTAGCAAGAACCGGTCTGGCTCTGTATGAATCCCGTCTGGGAGCCGGAACTTTTCCTGATGATTTATCCGGGATTTCTGATGCGGAGCGTGAGGACCCCTTTACCGCGAAGTCTTTAAAATATGAGAAAACCGAAGCCGGATTCAGGCTGTACAGTCTGGGTCCCAATCGAATCGACGATGGAGGGATCAAGGACCGGAAAAGCGGGGCGGACGACCTGCTGTGGACCGATCCGAATCTCTAAGCTGGTGGGCTGGCGCAAAAAGACGGTTTCCCTCAGGATGCCATGCGGATCCTGGCGATAATCTGATCGACCACTTCCTCGAGGTTCAGGTGGGTGCTGTCGACCACGTGGGCTCCTTCCGCAATCTGCAGGGGATCGGTTTTACGGGTGCTGTCCAAATGATCACGCTTGGCCAGGCTCTCCTGTACGGCTTCCACGGAAGTGTTGGATTCCGTAATTTCCAGTTCGGCACTGCGGCGGCGTGCGCGCTCGACCGGATCTGCGTCCAGATAGAATTTGTAGGGGCTTTCCGGGAAAATGACCGATCCGATATCCCGTCCCTCCACCACCAGAGGTCCCAGGGCGCGCATACTCCGGATTTGATCCACAATGAAGCGCCTCACTTCAGGAATCCTGGCCACATAACTTACATTTTCCCGCACATCCTCCTGACGGATGGCTTCTCCGGGGTCCACCCCGTCGATCGTGAAACCAATGGCTGACTCTTTGACCTGAAAGTCCCAGCTGGACGAATACAAAAGCTGAATGACATCCGGTTCCGACTGAGGATCTTTGCCTGCCTGCAGCACTTTCCAGGTCATTCCGCGATACATCGCCCCGGAATCCACATAGAGCATCCCCATTTTTCTGGCCACGGATTTGGCCACCGTGGATTTTCCGGATGCGGAGGGACCGTCGATGGCGATCACCCCGTTGGCCTGGGGGGGAGGGGAACTGTCCTGACAAAGAAGTTCCCGCAACGAGACGCCATCGGATAAAAAGCTTTCCACGGCCTGCATGTCTCCGGCATCGACCGCATCGGCCAGTTTTGCAAGCTGCCTTTGCAGTTCCCTCAGGCCGGTGGAGACGGCGGCCGCGTTTGTTTTGACGATATCTCGCCAAATACATGCGGAACCGGAAGCCACCCGGGTGG
>JBMTJR010000009.1:0-18379 GCA_049438565.1 Kiritimatiellia bacterium | reverse complement strand
TGCTTGACCCGTACTGCAGCCAATCCACCAGTTCCGCAATTTCCGGCATCATGACCAGGTTAATGGTGTAGTTGTCCGCATTCACGGTGGGGGTCACATTGAGGATCACCCCGACATTCCGAGTTTCAAACCCACCGGGCTCCACGGTGGGGGGAAGGAAGAAATTTGGTTCGCCGTCACCAGTGGTTGTGACTTCCACATCATTTTCCGTGATATCAAACTCGGTAGGGTAAATGATTTCCTCTACGACTTCAATGATCGCATTTACACCGTGAACCGTAGTAAGCCTGGGCGCGGAAAGAAGGTCCGAATTTCCTTTCTGATCCAGAGCCTGAATCACCAATTGAAGTTCAGGGTTGGTCAGAATTCCGGAGAAAGACAGAATATCCCCAAGGAAATTGTTTCCGACGCTGGTTCTTCTATTTGCTGAAATAGCGTCTGATGTAGGATCAATGTCGAAGAAACGCAGTCCTCCGGTCAGACCTTCAAGATTCTGGTCGGCCTGTATGCGGGGTCGGCTTGCGACCGCACCCGGTCCGTCCTGAACTAAAATCTCCGCATTGTCGGTGAGAATCCACTCGAAGCCAAGCTGCTCAAGATCGCTCTGGAGCACTTCCACAAAGCGCGCCTCAATCTCAACTTGACGGGGTGCCACGTTGATTTTGCGCAGGACTTCCTCAAATTGCGGGAACTGGTCCGGGGTCAAGGTGACCACCAACTGGGAAATAAGCGGTTCGTAAGCAATATCCCCTCCGGAAGGGATTTTTACACCATAACGGGTAAATAATTCTCCCAAATCAGGAGAAGAGGAATTGCTGGGAGCCACAGCTCCTCCCCCGCCAAAGGGATCACCGCCAAATGGATCATTTCCACCGCCACCACCACCGCCTCCGCCGCCCCCTAGCGAACCACTGACCTGAATCCAGCGGGTGGGGTCCACGGGGAAGAAACGGGTGATCAGGCGTCCTTTGCCTTCCCGTTCGATAATGACCATGTTACGCTCCACGCGATAGTAAAGGCCGGAAATTTCGGTTACGGTTTTCAGCGCATCCAGCAAGGTCACATTCCGAAGCTTCAGAGTGACCGGCGGAATCGCGGAGGCAGCACCCGCGGCAGGAGTACTCAAGCCACCTGCCGGAGCCCCAAATCCAAAAGGATCCGCAGCCGGAGCGGCAGCCGGAGTGGAGGCACCGCCACCTGCACTGCCCAGTTCAGGATCGAGAAAAATGATATTGACGCCGATTCCATCCGGATCGAGCTGACGGGAGAAGTCCACCAGACTTCCAATCACCTCGGTGATAGGGGCCTGACGGAAGTCAATTTCATCAATCACAATGTCATTCAGTTTGTTTTCGAGCGCGGATTCCGCAACTTCGATACCGCCTGTGGAGGGCTCAAAAGTCTGCAGAGGCCCACGTTGATCGACTTTCAGGGGCACCAGCCAGCGTCTTTCAACATCCTCCATCATCTTCATCGTGGAGGCATTGCGCTCCACCCGAATCGCTTCCCAACGCTCTTCCGCCACCTTTTCGATAAAGCGCAATGCAGAACGGTTATAACGATCGTAAGCCAGCACCTGTTCGAAAGTTTCCTCGGCCTTGTCATAATCCCCGATCTCAAGTTCTTTGCGGCCACGGAGCAGCAGACGGTCAATTTGCTCTTTGGCGTTCTTGTACTTGGGCTCATCCTTGATGGCCACATCCTCTTTCCCGGATTTCTGACGGGCATAATACTTTTGGATGTCCTCTCTCAGCAGATCCACTTTGGCATTGTCAGGATCGGTGTCCGCCGCCTGCTTCAGAAATGTTTCGGCCTGTCCCAGATCGGCTCCTTCACGGCGGCGCTCATAGATGCCCCGGGCCATTTGGAAATAAGCTTCTGACTTCTGCTGCCGGGCCATGTTCAGTTCCGCCTGCAGCATTTCCACATTCTGCATTTTAGACTGAGCCTGAGTAAAAAGATCAACCGCAAGCGCCCACTGCCCTTTTTGCATCGCCTCCATCGCCCGGTCCAAAGCCATCCGGCCCTCGCGGGCGGCGGCTGCGCGGCGGACACGTTCCTGTTCCGCAAGATTTGCCGCATCACTCACCCGCTGTTCATCACTTACCTGATTGGCATCCAGAAGATCAATCTGCGTATCATCCGCCACTGCAGAATCTTCAAGGGTTGCGGATTCCATCTCCATAGATTCCTGAGCTGGGAGAGGCACAAGACAGAAGCTCCAAATGCTGCAGCTGACAGTGAATATCTTACACATACGATTCATATGGAGGATCTCCTTCAAACAATACAAGTGAGTTTGGGTTTTGAACATTAAACGGTAAAAGTTAGAGGTGGGGAATGTGATGGGTATTTGAACCTAGTTAAACATATTCTGGAAATCAAAGCCCAATCCTTCACCCGCACCGGGCATCTCGGGCTCTGCGGGTTTCATCGCTTCTATTTCCTCGGCACTGGCCTTCTGAATCTTAATAATTTCGGTCGAACTTTCAGGCAGCACACTGGGTTTCATTACGACAGTCGTCCTATTGATGTCAACGATGATATAGGATTTCTTATCCAATTCTACAGTCTGGTTTACCCGCACATCGGTTTCCCATTCCGGTCCGAGAATGGTATGAAGGGTCGCGGTGCTTTCGGTGATTTTTCCTTTGCGTCCGTCCCCTTCCCGATCCAGGACCAGTTCGTGGCTTCCGGAACGGATCAAAGCCTCGGACTGATCCACGAACTTTCCGTCGATCAAGGTCCGTTTGTCCGTATAGGATGCGACCAGAAATTCATTGTTCCGTCCAAAGGTGTTGCCCTCGCGGATCCGCTCCACCTGTCCCCGGTCTTCATCCGGATATTTCCAGTAGAGCTGGAGCATGTGGAAATCACCCAGTTTGGCAATTCCGCGCAATTCAAAATCAATACTCGACTCCACCACATCCTTGAGGCGAACATAATTGATCAAGGGGGGGTAGTCGGAGGAGTTTGTGGGATCGGTTCCATTCTGGAATTCAACCAGCGTGGTGAAACCATCACTGTCCTGATCCAGGAACACGTCCTTCGGATCATTGGGGTTCATCCCCCAGATTGCTTCCTGTTTGTCAAAAATTCCGTCCCCGTCCGTGTCTCTGTCTCTTACCGTCTGCTCATAACCGCAATAGGGACAAATTTTGGCATCTACAGGAATCAGTGTTTTATCCCTTGGATTCATACAGATGACCCGCACGCCGGGAGTAAACGCATCCGTGGTGATCTTCAGTCCGTCGGAGGGATTCTCCAACTGCGCAATCAGATCCTGGACCGAGGAGGTGTCAATGGTCAGTTCCACTTTGCCCGCATTGGGAGAAACGTCGACGGTTCTCTGCAGATTGCTTTTGGCATTCATGGCCAGAAAAACGGACAGCGCCAATCCGATCAGGAGGAGCAGGAAAAGCAGCTTTTCACCATGTTTTTTAATGAAGTCCATACTCAGATTCCCTCCGCGGCAGCCTGCGCCTGATCTTTCAGTCTGTACACTCTCACCACCATCACCACATTCAGCAAATCCCCTCCCACCACATGCTGGCGTCTGTCTTCAAGACCGGGAATACGGACATCTTTGTCTTCCGTCTCTTCGGCTTCATCCGAAGTGGAGCCCTGAAGAATCGACAAAAGGTCATCCCGACGGGCGGCCGGACGGGGCCTGGGGGTCCTGGCTGCGGGCTTCTCGCCTTTTCCGAGCACAGGTTCCAAATATTTTGGCCAGAGCTTTTCATTGGAATTGGTCACATACAGCTCGGTCAACACCAGCTGATTGGGATCGTTCACGATTTTATTCATGATTTCCCAGAAGAAATCTTCATAGACCCGGAATTCAAGCCGGTAGTCCACCCAGTCAAAAAGCCTTTCTTTTTCCTGCAGGACCTTGCTTTTTCCTTCCGTCTCGGCCACGGGCTGTCTCTGATTCTGCAACGGCACACCGAATCCGGGCATTCCCGTCGGTGCGGAGGGCCGACCCACGCGAAGTCCGGCATTTTCATCCTCAACCGTTTTAATCGAATTGAGTTGGCTGATTCCGGCCTCAAACAGCAATGTGCTCATGTGTTTGATCGTCTCCATTTCCAGGAGAAGCTGCGGAATACGGGCCGTTTCGGGCAACGTGCCGGAAAGATATTGCGTATAGCCAAAATCCGGATCTGAAAGTATCACTCCGTGCTCTCCGCCTTTTTTGGAATTCTGAGCAAGTTCCCGTAAGCCGGGCACCAGCTCGCCACTTACAAAGTCTCCGAAACGGGAACGGCTGACCTCCACCGGAGTCAGCTCTCCCTCCTCAATGATTTTCCTGAGCTGATCCCGCTGCTCAACGACTTTCTCCTGTTCCGCAATCAGTTTCTCAAAATTCTTTTCAGACGGGTAGGGTTTTTGGGAGAACAGCTGACTCTGCTGATTGCTGAGACTGCGAATCTGATTGCTGATCTCGGAACTCTCTCCCCGGGAGGAAAGAATCCAGAAAATAAGCACTCCCGAGGCAACCACAGTAATCCCGCCGGAAATAATCAAAAGCTTGTAGCGGGTCCAATTCATAATTCCACCGGGTTTTTGAGTTCAATTTCGATTTGGAAGACGGAAATGCTCTTCAGCTGGTCCGTTTCCTCTCCGGAGGACAGATCCGTGATACTGAGGCTGAAGCGGGTTCCTTCTCCGAACAATTCAGATGCCTGCAGCGAATCCTGAAACTGCCGGATGGGGGCGTTGTCCGGATCACTCAGGGATTCATAAACCTCATCTTTGAAAAAGGAGCCGATCAGAGTCAGTTTCTGACGCGGCATCGCTTTGTCGGGACGGATTTGGGTAATCCAGACCCCCTCAGGGAGATTCGCCTCCACTTCCTGCAAGACCCGGGCCCAGCTGCGGCGGGTCCGAACGACGTTGGTCAGTGCCAGCAAATCGTTCTCCACCGACTGGAAATTCTTTTGTGCGGTTTTGATCCGGCTGTCCCATCCGCTCAACTCGTTCACCGCAGACTGCAGATCCGCCAGTAGCAGCCGGTTCTGTTCCAGCCGAGAGGAATTGTACCATCCCCAGACACCGAGGATCCCAATCAAAACTGCAAACGAAGCGGCAAACACTCCCTGTTTTTTGCGGAACGTCCGCTCACGCACAATGGAGGGGGGAAGCAGATTCATCTGCATGGCTGCGGAGCCCAGTTTCCGCTGAGCCAGACCGACGACTTCACAAAGAAGATGCCAATCTCCGGAAATCGCCTCTTCATCCACGGCATTTCCAATCACCACCTGCTCCAGGGGGTTGAAATATTCCACAGGAATGTCCAGTTTCTCATGCAGAAACATATCGAAATAACTCATCACCACACTGCCGCCGGTGAGCAGAACCCGGGTGGGAGCCGAGCCGTTCTGCTGACTCCGGTAGGTGTTAATGGAGCGGTTGATTTCTGAATGAAGCCGGGTCATGGAACCCCGGATGCATTTGGAGACCTGATCCGCCTGCGCATCCTCCAGCGGTTCATAGGCCCCGCCCAGCGCCACCATTGAAACTTTTTCTTTCAAAGCCTCCGCCTCGCCGAACTCCATTTTGAAGTCGTTGGCAATGGACTGACTGATCGAATTGCCGGAGACCGGGAAACTGCGGCTCCAGACCTGATTGCCCTCTGCAAAAATCAGATTCGTGGTTTTGGCCCCCATATCCAGAATCATGGTGCAGGCCTCGGAGTCCGGGTAGGCACTGCGGTAGGCATTGTAAATGGATGCAACCGAAACATCCACCAGTTCGGTTTCCAGTCCGCAGCTGTGAATGGTTTCCGCCAGATCTTCGACCACCTGCTGCTTCACGGCAGCCAGCAGCACATCCATATCCCCGTCCCGGCCGGTGAGAATCTGACGGTCCCAGACCACTTCGTCGAGGTTCGGGATATTCTGTTTGGCCTCGTACTCAACCACCTGGGCAATTTTATCGCCGGCCACCGGAGGGAGCTTCACATAGCGGGAAAACACATGCATGCCCGAAAGAGAAAGCAGAACCGGACCGGGCTTCACGCCCAATTCCCGCATCAGCTCCTGCAGGGCGGTTCCGGTATAGACCATCCGGTTTGCCTCGTCGCCGGGATCAATGCCAACCGATTTGATTCCATACTTTGCGAGTTCAAGCTGATGGTCTTTAGAAATGTGGAATTCGGCAAGCTTGAGTGTGCTTGCCCCCACATCCAGCGTAAGAATTCTTTTGGACATATGCTGTAATCCCTTGCAGTTGATCAGGGTTTGATCGTGTTCTGCTTGTCAATCTCGATGAAAGCATACGGGGTTTTGTCGCGGGTCAGCAGGGGCGTTTCATTCGGAGGCTCACGGGTCCACCACTCACTGGCCGCACTGGAGGAGGGCTCCGCCATGCCCGCGGCGGGCTGTCCGTTAATATTCACCACGACCGCGACGTGTGTGGGCTCGCCATAGCGGGCCAGAGTGTAGGGGTCGAGAAACATCGCGGTTTCACCCTGCCGGGTCTGCGGCACATTGACAATCGTGACGGTTCCGCTGAAGATATTGAGGGGTTTTGCACCCTGGGGAAGATTCTCGGGATCCCCTTTGAGAAGCACGTAATAGGTAAAGGTGATCTCATCTGTCCATTTCAGCGCGGTGTCATAAACCGCTTTGACCATCAGCCACTCCAAACTTCCATCCCGTTTGATCGAAACGTTCCGAATGTCAGCTGCATATTTGGGCGAGGAAATTCTTTCCGCTTCGATCGAACGCAGCCGGATCATTTCCGTGACCGGCAGTTGCTGTGTTTGTGCCTTCAAAGGAAGGACTCCCAGGAAAAGTACTGCGAAAATAAGGGAGCGCCCAAGCTGTGAAATCATAGGAACCTCGTTAAATATTGAAGAGCTTACTCATGCGTGAAGGTAAGACTTGTACTGGATAAAAGGGTGGCAGGTCAACCTTGGAATCGGGAAAGAATCTAAAAAATATTACAGGAGTATAAAAAACCGAAACCTCTGTTCTATCCGGTTTTCCGGGGAAATGGATTCCTCCTCGGGATGCATCCCTCTGAGGCTGGACTGCACAGTTACCGCAACCTCCCTGCACCCGTCTGCCCTCTTCCGGGCCCGAAAAGAAAAAAACCCGCCGTGGCGGGGAAAGTGGCTCCAGCGGTAGGGCTCGAACCTACAACCTAGTGATTAACAGTCACCCGCTCTACCATTGAGCTACGCTGGAATATGATGTCTTCGAAAGAGCCCGAACAGGTACGGGATTTTTGATGGGAATCAAGTCGAAAAGTGGAGTTTTTGGCTTTGTACCGCTGGGCACCCCTCAGGTCCGGCCCAGGAACTGATCACTACGGGTATCGATGCGGATGATTTCACCCGGGGAGATGTATTCCGGCACCTGCACGGTCAGACCAGTGGACAAAATGGCCGGTTTGGTGCGGGCGGTGGCCGATGCGCCTTTGATGGAGGGATCACACTCGGTAATCTCAAGATCCACCACATCCGGCATGAGGAGTGTCAGCACTTTTCCGTCCTGGATCAGCGCCCGGATTCCCTCCATGTCCTCAACCAAATACGGAAGAATATGCTCCACCTCGTTTTTGGGCAGATCATACTGCTCGTAGGTGGCATTGTCCATGAAGGTATATTCCTCCCCGTTCTGATAAGCAAACTGCACGTCGATCGTGTCCACCACCACCTCCTCCAGCGGATCCTCTCCTTTCATTACCACATCGGTCTTGTTCTGAGTGACCAGATTGCGAAACCGCATTTTGTAAAGAGAGGTCCCCCCCCGGGCCGATGGATTCTGCACATGCAGCGACTCCAGACGGTGGGGCGCGTTGTTCAAATTGACAATGTGGGTTTTGCTGAGGTCGCGGACTTTTATACTCATGCGCCTGCCTCTGCCCGATGAGACGGGAATGTCAAGCTCCGGGGCGGAAAGGTCTGCATCCTAGAAATCCCGGTTTCCAAGTTTCCGATATCCCATCCACAGCGGCACCCCTCCGGCAACCAGCGAAACGATCAAAATGTAGCCACAGGTAATCAGGGTCACATGCCTCTCCGGGAAAAACAGACTTTGATTAAGCACCAGCATGTGGGAGACCATCCCCGGGGTCAGCACCAGCAGAATCACGGTCAGCAGGGTGAGAATCAAATTGAGCGTCCCGCCGTATCCACTGAGAATCTGCGCCGGAGTTTTGGGACCCAGTTCCATGAAAATTGCGCCCAGCCCCGTGGACATGCCGGCGAGGGCGAATGCGACCGCGGGCATCAGCACCCGGCTGAGAATCAGACTGGAGGGGGCAATATCCAGCATGTTGTTGGAGACCGCCGCCAGACCGCTCCCGACCAGACTCAACAGAAGCCCGGAGAGAAGAAATTTATTCAGCATCAGCCGTCCCAGACTGGTGGGCGCCAGCCCCACCATCCAGAGCATGCGGGATTCCAGGCTCATTTGAGGAAAAACGAAACGGGCACTCAGGGAACTCATGACTGCGGACAGACTGAACATGTTGAGGAAGGCGATCAAATTGCTCCACACCGGGTCCAGTTCGCTGTAGCCCAGTGAACCCAGATTGAGGAAGTACAAGGCCAGCAATCCGAAGAAGATCAAAAACTGGGTCCATTGACTGGGATCACGGAGAAAAATCAGCGTATCCTTGATGCCAAATGCACGGATGGCGGACTGTCCGGGAAACAGCGAACGGATGACTCTTGACGGAAGCGAGGCCTGCACGGCAAGCGCATTGGATCCCAGAGACTGACGCTGCAGGGTTTCCGCATAAATCAGCGTACCCACCCGGGCGATAAACAGAAACAGCACCGACACGGAACTGGTCAGCAGAATCAGAAAGATGAATCCCCTGCCCCAGTCATTGTTCGAAAACGCCAGGATCCCCTGGGACATCCAGTGATTCGGCATCAGCGGGAACGAAGCCAGTTGCAGTCCGGGAACAAAATTCACCAGCACCATCATGTCCTCGGTATTGTTGGACTGCAGTTCCCGCATATAATTCGCGGCCGCGTACCCCGAAAAAACCAGTGCCAGAATCCCCAGCAGTCCCAGCGTGCGGCCCCGCGGAATCCATCGCACCACCAGCAGCATGACCAGCACCCCCAGACCGGAACAAAGCATTACAAAGGGGAGCGAGAAACACATCGACCAGCCCAGCATGAACAGGCTCCAGTCACGGTACACCCCGAAGGCACCGATAAAGGGGATAATGATGAAAAAGAAGGCCCAGCTGCTCATCAGGGTACTTTTCACCAGACTGTAATAAAACAAATCCCGCATAGGAACCGGCCAGGAAAGCAGACGGCGCACCTCGGGGGTCTGAAACTGATTCGCATACCCCGTCACCGCCCCGGAGAGCATCAGCATAAATCCCAGGCCCATAAAAAACAGCGTGAACAACCGGGGCACCAGAAAAAATGCCGCCCCGCCCAGCCGATAGAGGAATTCGAATCCGGCATAAAACAGCCAGCTCAGGCAGGCCAGCCAGCCCAGACTGAAGGAGGAAATCAGCAATACTTTGATTTTGGGCTGCTCATGAATCAGTTTCACCGCAGTCTGCAGCTCAAACAAATGATTCCGGATCAGTAAAGTGGCGGCACGCATGGGTCAGTGCAGGGTCAGTTGCAAAAAGAGGTCTTCCAGTTTGCCCATGCCCGGCGTGGCCTGATTGAGCTCTTCCAGAGTTCCGCAGGCCACCAGTTTTCCCTGATCAATGATCCCGATCCGGTCTCCGATTTCCTCCGCGATGGCCAGGATATGAGTGGTCATCAGCACCGTCATGCCCCGGCACGTGTGTTCCCGCAGCAGATCTTTGATCAAACGGATGCTGTGCGGATCCAGTCCGATAAAGGGCTCATCCACAAGCAGCACCCTGGGTTCATGCATCAGGGTGGCCGCATATATCACCCGCTGACGCATTCCGTGCGACAGGTCCCGGTTCAGCATATGCGCCCGGTCCATCATCCCGAATATTTCCAGCATCCGGGGAGCCTTTTCCCGCACCTCCGACCGCGGCATCTGATAGAGGTCCCCGGTGAACAGCAGAAACTCCATCGGAGTCAGCCGCTCATAGATAAACGGCATGTCCGGGATGTACCCCAGCTGACTGCGGGCCCGCACCGGATCTTTGGCGGCATCAATCCCCGCCAGATGAATCGTCCCACTGTCCGGCTTCACCAGCCCGGTCATCATTTTAATACTAGTGGTTTTTCCGGCGCCGTTGGGGCCCAGAAAGCAGAACAACTCCCCGCTGGGCACCTCCAGACAAAGGTCATTCACTGCATGGAGTTTTCCGTAGTGTTTGTTCAGATGTTGTAATTGAATCATAAATTCTCCGGAAAATTGATAAGCGAGGGCAGATTCTGACCGCTCAGCAGCCGAACCGGATCGAAGGCCTGGTTTTGGGGGATTTTCATGGCCACACTCGCGTCGCTCTGCACAAAAGTGAGTCCAAAGGGGGTTTCCTGATAGACAATCCGTCCGAATTCATCCACCTCCGCCTTCAGATCCCAGTCCCCGAAGCGGATACGGACCTGGGTCACCTCCACCTCCTGCTCCTGTCCGGGAAAACGACGTCGTTCCCGTGAAACGCCGGTCACCTCCATGGTGCGGAGCTCCCCCGATGGTGAAAAGGGATCAAAACTGCGGATCCGGATCGTCTTGCCCACTTTCACCGCACGCAGTCCGGTATCCATCAGGGGCGATGAAATCACTGCACCTGGGGGCAGCGTAATGCTGCGCGAAAACTGCATCTGATTGAAAGTCACCGTCATCTCAAAGGTACGTGTCTCTTCCACGGGTTCCAGACGCAGACTCCCCGACATCGCTGCCAGCGAAAAGGTGGAAAAGCTTCCCATCAGATTCTGCCGTGCATCCAGCTGAACCTCGTTGCTCAGCCGCACCAGTTCCAGCCCTCCCCCATAGCGGATGCGGAGAAGAATCTGCGTATTCATCTGCAACTGCTCCTCCCCCTCCACCTCGGTCATCTCAATGGAATTGTTGACGTAACCCACATGCTCACCCTCGGACAGGATCTTCATCCAGCTGTCCCGGAGCGCGGGGAGATGCCGGGACATTTCGCGGTAGCCCTGCACCGTGGAATCAAACCAGTGGGGAAACGCCTCATAGCGGATCAGCCAGCCCATACTGAGCAGCCAGAGGGTCAGCATGGAAAATTTGAACAGAGATCGGAAAGCCATAGCCAAAGCATAAACCCAACCTGAAGGATGCACAAGGGCGGACAGAGAGGAAGCGCCTCAATTTTCCTTGAATGCATTCTTGCAGTTCTCTGCTTCACTTGTACATCATCCGCATGCCCACTCCAGACACCACCCGGTTTCCCGCCCTCGCGGGCGTACAGCGTATTCTTGCCGTCTCCAGCTGCAAAGGCGGCGTGGGCAAGTCGACCACCGCCGTCAACACCGCCCTCGCCCTTTCCCGCTACGGACTGCGGGTCGGCCTGCTGGATGCGGATGTGTACGGCCCCAGCCTCCCTACCCTGCTCCGGCCGGAGCAGACCACGCTCTACCAGAATGCGGAAGGTCTGATTCAGCCGCTGGAATGCCTCGGACTGAAAGTGATGTCTTTCGGATGGATTGACCCCGAACAGCAGCGCGGCGCCGCCATTCTGCGCGGCCCCATGGTGTCCCAGGTGGTCAGCCAGCTGGCCACCCGGGTGGACTGGGGAGAACTGGATTATCTGGTGATCGATTTCCCTCCCGGCACCGGGGATATCCAGCTGACCCTGACCCAGCAGCTGCCTATTCATGCCGCGGTCATTGTCACCACCCCTCAGAACCTGAGTTTTGTGGATGTGGTCAAGGGCATCCAGATGTTCGACACAGTGAAGGTCCCCACGGTGGCCGTGGTGGAGAACATGAGTTATTTTCAGTGCGGATCCTGCGGGGAAAAGCAGAAAGTCTTCGGCGAAGGCGCCCGGGGAAAGCTGATCCGTCAGTTCGGCTTTCAATACACTTTCGAAATTCCGATCGACCCCCGTCTCTCCCAGTGCGGAGACGAGGGCCATCCGCTGGTGGCCCGCTGGCCGGAGGATCCGGTCACCCAGATTTTTTACGAACTGGCAGAGAAAGTGCACGGAGAAATCAACCGTCTCATGCAGGATAATCCCGGAATTCCCCAGCTCACTTACAATGTGGGACAGAATTGCGAGCTGACCTATCCTGACGGACGCATGGTGGAGATTTCTCCGCTTGAACTGCGTTTCGCCTGCCGCTGTGCCGCCTGTGTAAGCGAATATACGGGGGAACAGCTCATCAAAAAAGAGGATCTCGATCCCGAGGTGTATCCCACCGAAATTCTGCCGGTGGGACGCTACGCCGCCAGTGTGAAATGGAGCGATGATCACCGCTCCTCCATCTACCCCTACGATTATCTGCAGAAAAAATTTGATCCCCCCGTCACTTCCCCCGACCTTAAAGCATGAACATGATTCAATTATTCGGAGTGATTCTGCTGGTGGTCACCAGCAAAGGAGAAATGGAAAACGGAAAACCCACCGGTCTCTGGCTTGAGGAATTTGCGGTTCCTTACGAAGTGTTCACCGAGGCGGGTTATGAGGTGATTGTGGTGAGCCCCGAGGGAGGTGCGGCACCGGTGGACCCGCGAAGTCTGCCCGAAAATCCCACCCCGGCCGAAAAAGCGGCGCTTGAACGGTTGAAGAACACCCGGTCTCTGAAGGATTTGAAAATCCCCTCGGTGGACGCCATCTTTTTTGCCGGCGGTCACGGCACCATGTTTGACTTTCCGGTAGACAAAAACGTGTCCCGTCTGGTGACACTCGCATTTGAAAAGGATCTGCCGCTGGGTCTGGTCTGTCACGGTCCCGCAGCTTTGGTCGGAGCCCGGACCGCTTCCGGAGAACCTGTCGCCAAAGGCCGCCAGGTCACCGGATTCACCAATCGTGAAGAAGATGCCGTGAATCTCACCGAATCCATGCCGTTTCTGCTGGAAAGCAAACTCAGGGAACAGGGCGCGACTTTTTCGTCCGCTGAAAACTTCAAACCGCACGTCGTGGTGGACGGAAACCTGGTCACCGGTCAAAACCCCGCTTCCAGCCGTCCCGCCGCCGAAGCTCTGCTGAAACAAATTTCCCGGAAACCCTGAGCCCCGGGCCTCAGCCCCGGTTCAGCTGATACATCACCGTCTGCCGGACCCCTTCCTCCAGCGTCGTGAAGGCTTTGGTGTAGCCCGCAGCACTCAGTTTGCCCATCTCCGCCTGGGTGTAGTACTGATACTTCGGCTGTAAATGCCCGGGCATATCCACAAATTCAATCTGCGGCTCTTTGTCCAGTGCCGCATAAACCGCCCGGGTCAGATCCAGCCAGCTCCGGGCCTGACCGGTTCCGCAGTTGTAAAGACCTCCAGGATTCTCCGCATCCGCCAGCCAAAGCGTGACATCCACCGCATCTTTGACAAACACAAAATCCCGCAGCTGTTTTCCGTCTTCATAATCCGGACGGTGACTGCGGAACAGTTTCACTCCGCCGCCTTCCTGAATCTGTTCAAAAGATTTATACACCACCGAGCGCATATCCCCTTTGTGATCCTCATAGGGCCCGTAGACATTGAAATATTTCAGCCCCGCAATCCGGTCCAGCAACCCGCTTTTCAGCGCCCAGAGATCGAACATGTGTTTGGAGTATCCATACATGTTGAGCGGACGCAGCCCGGGAGTGACCGCATCGTCATCGGAATAGCCCTGTTCCCCGTTTCCGTAGGTGGCCGCACTGGAGGCGTAGACAAAACGGACGTTCTGCTCCAGACACCATTCGCAGAGATCCCGGGTGGTGCGGTAATTGTTGTCCAGCAGATAGTCGGCATCCGTCTCCGTGGTGGCCGAGCAGGCCCCCAGATGAATCAGCGCTTTCACCCCTTCCCCGGATACGCCGTTGAGCACCGCCTGACGGAAAGACTCCGGATCCCAGATGTCCTCATACTGAAGACCCACCAGGTTTTTCCATTTTTCCGAAGTTCCCAGCTCATCCACCAGCAGCAGATCCGTCTCCCCCCGCGCATTCAGTTCGGCAACGAGATTCCGTCCAATGAATCCGGCCGCGCCGGTGACAATATAGCTGTAGGTGTTCATGCAATGCGGCGCTGGGGGATTTCCTCCTCCATGCCGGCCAGCCGGCTCTGCACCATGGGTTTGGTAATGCGGTAACTGCGTTTCTCCCCTTTCAGCGCGGGAGTCTCGAACATGATTTCGAGCATGACCCGTTCCAGAATGGAGCGGAGGCCCCGGGCCCCGGTCGCGCGTTTGTGCGCAATCCGGGCAATTTCCGCCAGTGCGGTATCGGTAAAAGTAAGCTCCACTCCGTCCATCGACAAGAGTTTGGCATACTGCTTCACCATCGCATTCCGGGGCTGGGTGAGAATATGAATCAGATCCTTCTCGGACAGCTCGTTCAGAACCGCCACCACAGGCAGACGCCCGACAAATTCCGGGATCAGTCCGAATTTCACCAGGTCATGCGGATCCACCACCGTTTCGCTGGTCAGTCCCACATCAGGTCTCACCACGGTTCCATACCCCATCACCCCTTTGCCCCGGCGCCTTTTCACCACTTCGTCGAGCCCATTGAAGGCGCCGCCGCAGATGAAGAGAATTTTCTCGGTATTGATCTTCAGATATTCCTGCTGCGGATGCTTGCGTCCACCCTGGGGCGGCACATTGGCAATCGTTCCTTCAAGAATTTTCAGCAGTGCCTGCTGCACGCCCTCTCCGGATACATCCCGGGTAATGGAGACGTTTTCGGTCCGGCGGCCGATCTTGTCGATCTCATCCACATAGATAATTCCGCGTTCCGCCTGCTCCACATTGAAATCCGCCGCCTGCAACAGACGCAGCAGAATGTTCTCCACATCCTCGCCCACATAACCGGCTTCGGTCAGCGTGGTGGCGTCCACAATACAGAAAGGCACATCCAGAAAGCGGGCCAGCGTTTTGGCCAGATAGGTCTTTCCGCTTCCCGTGGGGCCCACCAGCAGAATGTTGCTCTTTTCGATTTCCACATCCTGATAATTTTCCCCGGCGGACTTGCCCTCGCGGTCAATGTCCTTGAGACGTTTGTAATGATTGTGTACTGCGACAGCCAGAATCTTTTTGGCAAAGTCCTGACCGATCACATGCTCGTTGAGCATGTCCACAATTTCCTGCGGCCGGGGCACCCGGATTTTCGGAGCCGGCGAACTGTTTTCACTGCTCTCACGCTCAATCAGAGAGTTACAGAGAGAAACACACTGATCGCAAATCTGCACGCCGGGACCGGCGATAAGCCGGTCCACTTCGTTTTGAAATTTTCCGCAGAAAGAACAGCGGGGTTCGTCAGATTTTGAGGCCATACGCCCGGTTCCTATGCTTTGGGTTCTGGTTTGGTAATCACCGCATCCACCAGACCGTAAGCCTGCGCCTCATCCGCGGAGAGGAAGTTGTCCCGCTCGGTGTCCTGGGTGAGATCTTTGACTTTGCGTCCGCAGTTGTCCGCCATGATGGTGTTCAGACGCTCCTTCAGGCGGAGAATTTCACGGGTGTGAATCTCGATGTCGGTTGCCTGCCCCTGATAGCCGCCCCAGGGCTGATGAATCATAATCCGGGCGTTGGGGAGCGCAAACCGCTTGCCCTTGGATCCGGAAGACAGCAGAAAAGCGCCCATGCTGGCGGCCTGGCCCACGCAGTAGGTGCAAATATCACATTTCACAAACTGCATAGTGTCGTAAATCCCGAAACCTGCAGTGACCGAGCCTCCGGGAGAATTGATATAGAAATGGATATCCTTCTCCGGATCTTCGCTCTGCAGAAACAGAATCTGGGCAATCAGCAGATTGGCCACCACATCATTCACTTCTGTGCCCAGAAAAATAATCCGGTCTTTGAGCAGCCGCGAGTAAATGTCGTAGGAACGTTCCCCCCGGCTGGTCTGTTCGATCACATAAGGGATCGGAATGTAGTTTTGCTCGTTCATGCGTCCTCTGATTTTGTTTCGCCGTCAATCACGGCTTCGTCCTGAATCAATTGAATGACTTTACGGCAGATGATGTCCCCCCGCAAATCCTCGAGCTGATTATTTTCTTTGAGGCGGCGCTCCAGCTCGTCGGGCTGCATGGAGTAGGCATAGGCCATCATGGTGAGCTCCCGCTTGAATTCACTGTCGCTGACGTTCAGCTCCTCCTGACGGGCGATCTGCTGCAGAATCAGGCGCAGTTTAACCTGACGTTCAGCGGAAGTCTTTGCATTGGCCAGCAGATCATCCTTCTGGGCCAGCAGCTGCTCCTCCGAAAGTCCGCTGCGCTGCAGATTGTTGGCCATCTGCTGAATCTGCTGCTGGGTGGCAGAGGAAACCATGCTTTCCGGCAGATCAAAGCTGCTGCCCTGCAAAAGGATTTCCTCGATGGAATGACGAAGTTTCCCTTCGGCCGCGCGGTCTTTTTCCGCCTCCAGGGAATCGGTGATCTGCTTGCGGAAGTCCGCCTCGTCTTTCACTCCCAGGCTGGTGTAGAACTCTTCGTTCAACTCGGGAAGAATCCGGGCCCGGATTCCTTTGACTTCCACTTCAAAATCAACTTTTTTGCCGCGCAGGCCTTCCACCACGAAGGATTCCGGAAAGGTGACCGGAATGTTTTCTTTGTCCCCGATGGAAAGTCCGGCCAGTCCCAGCCCCAGCTCGGGAATGAAAGCTTCATCACTGGCCTGCATCCAGAAATCTTTTCCTTCGCCCAGACCTTTGGCTTCCGGCTCCACCTCTTCCAGAGGCTGACCGTCCAGTGTGCTGGTGAAGTCGATCTGTGCCATGTCTCCGTGGGCAAGCGGACGGTCCGTCACATCTTCAAAGTCCGCGCGCTGCTCACGCAGCCCCTCAATCCGCTCCTCGATTTCGCTCTCCTGCAGCGATTCGGTTTCTTTGGTCAGTTTGAGCCCCTTGTACTCAGGGACGCTGATCTCCGGCAGCACGTCCACGGTGATGGTGTAGGCCAGCGGCTGACCCTCCACCACCTGGATATCCTCATCCATGTCAATGATGTTCACCACGTTCAGCTTGTGCTCTTCCAGCGCCTGATGATAACTCTTGGGCAGCAGATGATCACGCAGCCGGCCCAGAATTTCTTTTTTGTAGCGAGCTTTCACCATCTGTTTGGGCGCTTTGCCGGGACGGAAACCGGGAATCGAAACGCTCTGGGCGTACACCGATACGGCATCATCCATTTCGCTGGAAATGTCCTCGGCCGGGACCTGGATCGACAGCTTGCGGCGGCAGGGTGAAATTTCTTCAAGTTCGATATTCATCAAGATTCTCAAGGGTTAAGTGGAAAAATTGGGAAGGCTCCCTCTACGTCACCCCCTGCCGGAGGTCAACAGGATTGTCCTTTAGATTTTTCCCTCCACATTCAGCATTGCCGAAAGGAAAGTCCGCGTGGTAGGAGGACTTCATGCCCAAAAGTTATGAAATAGGTGTCATTCCCGGTGACGGACAGGGACCCTCCGTAATCCGGGCCGCGCAGAAGGTGCTCGAGGCGGCCGCCGACCGGTTCAATTTCTCGATTCAGTTCCGGGAATACCCCTACTCCGGCGCCCATTATCTGAAAACCGGCGAACTGTTGCCGGACGTCGTGCTCGAGGAGCTTCGGAGCCTGCCCGCACTGCTCTTCGGAGGGGTCGGACACCCGGAACTCCCCCCGGGGCTGCTCTCCCGGGAAATTCTGCTCAAAATTGCCGAAAATCTGGATCTCTTCATCTCTCTGCGGCCCGTCCGCCTGATGCCCGGGGTCAAAAGTTACCTCCGGGCCAAAGATACCCAGCATATCGACTACGTGATCGTCCGGGAATACTCCGGAGGCATCAACGGGAAAATCGGTGGAAATCTGCTCCCCAACACCCCCGGGGAAATGGCCCAGGAAATCGGGGTCTACAGCCGCTTTCAGGTCGAACGCTGTCTGCGCTTTGCCTTTGAACTGGCGGGTTCCCCCGGCCGGAGAAAGCAGCTGACCCTCACCAGCAAAAGCAGTCTGCTGCCGCATATCTATGCCCTGTGGGCCCGGATCTTCCACGAAATGGGAGAGGCGGAATTTCCGCAGATTCAGCGGTCCTATATGGAGGTCGACGACATCTGCATGCAGTTGGTCCGTTATCCGGAGAACTTCGACGTGATCGTCACCGGAAATCTGACCGGGGATATTCTGGCCAATATCGGCGCCATCAGCCAGGGCGGCGCCGGCTATGCCTCCATTGGCAGTCTGCACCCCGGGAAAACCGGCGTGTTCGGCCCCATGCGGGCCAGCGCGGAGTTTTACGAGGTTTCAGATCTGCAGGCCAACCCGGTCGCGGCCATCGGATCCGGTGCCATGCTGCTGCGCCACCTAGGGGAGACCGACGCCGCCGAGAG
>JBMTJR010000008.1:0-19832 GCA_049438565.1 Kiritimatiellia bacterium | reverse complement strand
TCCGGATTGGAGACCCGGGGTTGCACCCCGGGCTTTTATGGGGTCGCTGCGTTGCAGCTGAATTCTATGGCAGCCGGATCGAAAAAATCCCTCGTGAATATGAAAGAAGAACGGGTTAAAATGCATTTTCCGGGAATTGCTTCTAAATACCAAGTCGTTCCGAATAAGATGAACCGGCGCATCTGGATTCTGGGGGGGCTGCTGCTGCAGACCGCAGTGCGGATTCCGGCAGAAATCCGCACCTGGGAGGCGGTGGGGGGATATCAGACGGAAGCGGCTTTTGTGAGTTTTGATGCTGGAAGGGTGACGCTCAAAAAAACGGATGGTCAACTGGTTGTGGTGCCGATTGAACGCCTGATCCCCACTGACCGGATGCAGGTGATCGACCTGGCCGGACAGCAGGCCCGCGGAGAGGCGCCCGCTGGACAAATTCAGAAACCCACGGGCCGCCGTGAGCTGACCTGGATCCCGCTGGAGAACGGTGAAGTCTGGCCCCCGGATATGCCAGAGCAGGTGAAAACCGCCCTGCTGGGGCTGGAAAGATCCTGGAGTCATGCGGAAAGTGAATATTTTATTCTGCATTATCAGCAAGTGGGTTTTGCCAAACAGGTGGCCCGGATGGCGGATTTTCAATATCAGTTTATTGCTGCGGATCTGCCCGGATTCAAAGATCTGCAAAACCGGAAATCCCACATTGTGGTGGTGCGGAATCAGGAGGAGTGGCGGACCTTTCTCCGGAATGCCCGGAATGCGCCCGAATGGTCCGCCGCCTATGTGCAGGGCATGGTGATGTATTTGCAGGACACCGGAAATTCCACCCAGAACGCCAATATCCTGGCCCACGAAATGAGCCACCTGGTCCTGAACCGTTTTTTCCGGATGCGTCCGCCGGTCTGGCTGAATGAAGGCCTGGCGGAATGGTACGGGAATGTGGGACACAGCGCCTTCAAAGGAAAAAAACTGGATGTGGAGAAGGGACTGGGCAAGCTTCGCGACCCCTACCCGGTCGAAGAACTGACCGCGATGACAACCTATCCGGCAGATCCGGCGGATATCAGCCGTTTCTACAATACGAGTCAGCAGTTGGTGGGCATGCTGATGCTGAGAAAAGATCCGGCTGCATTTGTGGAGTTTCTGCAGGCCATCACGGTGCAGGGCCTTTCCTTTGAGCGACCGCTCGCAGAGGTCTACGAAATCCAGGATCTGGTCACCCTGCAAAATCTTTTCGATGCGTTTCTTGAGTAGAGCCTTTTGAAGCATAGTGATAGGCTGCAATTATTGTGGAGCGGCCGCTTGCTGCCGCTTTTTCGAAGGAAGCTTGCTTCCGCCATCAGGTGATGAGAAATGGACAAGGCTTCTTCCCTTTTGCAGCAAGCTGCTTCGCCCCCAAAGCGGCAGCAAGCGGCCGCACTCCAGAACTGTTGAAATGGTAATAGAAATTTCTTATTCGGCGGACTCTGCGTCGCGCCGGGGCTGTCTGAATCGGTGCCAGACCAGACCCGCGAGCAGAAACCCGCTGCCGGCGGTCCAGATTTTCAGATCGACCTGAAACGCAAGAAAAAGGCAGGCTCCCAGACCGCACCAGGAGAAAAAGCGCGGATAGAGACGGTCGGCGGAGGGGAGATTCAGCGCGGAAAGATTGGTGATGGCGTAGTAGAGCAGCACCGTAAAGGCACTGAAGGACCAGGAGAGTGTCACCTGGCCGGGGAGGGACAGCAGGGCAATCAGGGCGCCTACCCCGAGTACGGCCGCCCGGGGACTTCCCTCGTGCAGGGTGGAAAAAATCACCGGCATATCCCCGCGCCGTCCCATGGCCAGCAATACCCGGGAAAGTCCCAGCAGGAGATTCAGCAGCACGCCCAGCATGGCGGTGAGGGCGCCGAGGCTGACCAGCAGGGCCATGCGCGGCCGCCCCAGAGTTTGGAGCACCCGCTCCAGCGGCGCCGCGTCGTTCCGGGTCATTTCCCCCAGTGTTTCCGACCCCACCGCTCCAATCGCGGAGACCGCCACGGCCAGATACAACAGCGCCGTGACCAGCAGCACCGCGAGAATCGCCCGGGGGATATTTCTGCGGGGATCCCGGATTTCCTCCCCCATGGTGGCAATCCTTCCGTAACCGGTATACGCCACGAACAGGAGCGCACAGGCTTGTAGAAATTCCGGAGAGCGCAAATCCAGGGGTTCAAAACGAAGCTGAGCCGGATCAAAGGCACTGGAGGCCGCCGAGACCGTGAAAAGCACCAAAGAAAGCAGGGTGACCGAGACCACCACGCTGTTCATCAGGGCGCTGCGTTTCAATCCGGCCCGCACCAGCAGCGTCATGCCCAGGATCACCCCCAACGCCGGAAGAATCAGCGGAATGCGCTCTGAAAGTCCGGTCATATGCAAAAGGTATCCGCTGAAACCGAGTGCGGCGGTGGCAGCGGAGGCGGATTTCGCAAGCAGGAACATCCAACCGGCGCTGAACCCCGCCTCCGGCCGGAGATAGCGGTAGCCGTATTCATAGGTGCCGCCACTCACCGGATGGGCGGCGGCCAGCTGGGCACTGGAAAGTCCGTTGCACAGGGCCACAAAGGCGGCGAGGACAATTGCGGGCAGCACGGTGGGGCCGGACACGCCCGCGGCCAGACCGATGCTGACAAAAACCCCGGTCCCCACCATGGAGCCAAGCCCCATTCCCACTGCGCCGGGAAGTCCAAGGGTTCTTTGCAGAGAAGAAGTCGATGCCATCCCTGATCCCTAGCAGGATCCTGACGGTTTACAAACCGGTGACGGTAAGATTTTGATGAGGAGCCGGCGGCTTCACGCAGTAACGCGGGAGCCCGCAGGACCGGTACATCTCAGAGTTTCAGCTGCTCGCGAATCCGTTCGGTAGCCTGGAGAATGTTTTCCCGGTGACCAAAGGCACTGAGACGGAAATATCCTTCTCCACTGGGTCCAAAGCCGGCTCCGGGGGTGCCCACCACGTGGCATTCTCCAAGCAGTTTATCGAAAAAGGCCCAGGATCCGATTCCTTCGGGGGTTTTCATCCAGACATAAGGCGCATTTTTTCCGCCATAAACTGAAAGACCGACACCCTGGAGACATTCGCGGATGATCCGGGCGTTCTCCATGTAATAGGCCACCAGCTCGTCGGTCTGCTTTTTGCCCTCCGGACGGAGGGTGGCCAGACCACCGGCCTGCACAATAATGGAGGCGCCATTGAAATAGGTGTTTTGCCGGCGGGTCCACATTTTATGCAGCAGGCCGGCGGGGGCATCCTCGGCCTCCAGATCCGTGGGTACGATCGCCCAGCCCAGCCGAACCCCGGTGAACCCGGCGGTTTTGGAGAAACTGTTCACTTCGATGGCGCATTTGCGGGCACCGGGAATTTCGTAAATGGAGCGGGGAAGGGAAGCATCCTCAATAAACGCGGCATACGCGGAATCAAAAATAATCACCGCTTTGTTTTCCAGCGCATAATTCACAAAGCCCTCCAGCTGTTTCCGGGTGGCCACGGTACCGGTGGGATTGTTGGGACTGCAAATGTAGATCAGGTCGACCTTCTGAGTGGGAATCTCCGGAAAAAAACCGTTTTCCGCAGTACAGGGCATGTACACGAGGCCCTCATACTGGCCCTGTTCATTTTTCAGTCCGCTGCGCCCGGCCATCACGTTGGAATCCACATAAACGGGATAGGCGGGATCCTGCACCGCGACCACCGCATCGGTCGAAAAGATGGACTGAATATTGGCGCTGTCAGATTTGGCGCCGTCGCTGACAAACACATCGGCTACATTCACCTCCGCCCCCCAGCTGAGATAAAGATCCCGGATGGCCTCCCGGAGCGGCATGATTCCCTCGCTGTCGCCATATCCGATGTAGGTGTCGCGGTTTCCTTGCCGGGCCACGGCGGTCTGCATGCCCTCAATGGCGGCCGGAGGCAGGGCCTCGGTGGTGTCGCCAATGCCAAGACGCAGAATTTTTGCGTCGGGATGGGCGGCCTGAAATTCACGGGTGCGGCGGGCAATTTCAGGAAAGAGATAACCGGCGGAGAGCCGTTGATATGCGGGATTGACTTTTGCCATGGTGCGAAGGGGAGTTGGGTGAAGATTGAGTCTGCCTCTTTATGGGGAATCTCTGAAAATACCAATAAAATTCCCCAATATCCCTGCCCGCATTCCTCGTGATCGTAGTCCTGATCGTAATCGTAATCGGCAGAATTTCGATCACGATCACGATTAGGATCACGATTACGATTAAAATCGGACGTCTTCACCCATTCCGGGATACGTACCTGCTGTATCCCCCGGATCAGGGGGGCGTTTCGCGGGCGTAATCGTCGAGAACCCGCTCGGTGGCCCGCTGATAAATCATTTCGCCGTCTTTATTAAAAATCGTGACAATATATCCGTAAAATTCATCCGCACTGGCGGACTCATAATCATAAGAGGAGTAACGGGAGTCATATTCCTCGGTCTCGTATTTGTAGGTGCCGGCATCCACCACCACGGTGTCGCTGGATGCGAGAGGGGGCAGCAGGATTTGGTCGGTACGGATCACCCCGCGTTTGCTTCCCAAACCCCGTTTGTACAAATCAAATACCACCAGAGTGCGGTCCAGACTCTGACCGACCAGCGGGCTCATTTTGATCCTGGGCACAAACGTAAGCTCTTTTTCTTTGTAACTGGACAAGATGCTGCTGGATTTCCGCAGGGTATCCTCTTCTTCGATCAGCAGAATCTGAGCGGTTAATTTGGTGTGTCCGGCCCCTTTGGCATTTGGCGTGCTCGCGCGCTGGATTCTTTTTTCTTTGCCTTTGGGCTCCGCTCCGCTCCAATATACGCGGGGACTTCCGGAAAAAGTATCCTGGGGATCCGTAATGATTCTGGCGGTGCTGCCCGAGAGCGCATCGTGGACATCCGGCTGTGCTTGCTCCCTGTCCCGGCCCCGGTTCACAGAATCGCCACCGCCGCCTGAAAATTCATACGCCGAGGCGATCACGGCATTTTCCTGCAAAGACTGCTCCCAGTCCCGCCAGGCCACGGCGGTCTCGATGTCCCCCTGCCGGGTAAATTCCGAGGAGCGGGATTGGGCATAGGCTTTGAGATTGTTCACCAGCCCCACCACACTTTCGGATTCCTCTTTCTGCACGGCCTGCTTCAGGGTGAACATGGTCTTCCGCATTTCCTCAAGCTGGGGCGGTCCCAGCGCCCGGAATCTCGGCAGGGTCTCCTGATTCTCCACCCGGGTGATCTCCCCGCGGAACTCCTGCAGCAAACTCAGATTTCCTTGGTTTTTGGCTTCGATTTCCAGACGGAGCAGGGCTCCCAGATATTTGGTATCCAGATCCCGTTGTTTTTCGTCACTGGCATCCGTGATTTTTTTTCAGTTCCTCCTCAAAGCGCGCTTGAAACGCGTCCAGACTCATGTGCTGGGACCACGCCGGAACGCTGAGAAGGAAAATAAAGATGAAAAAAAGCGTTTTCAAGGGAGTGGATGTGCGGAATGACTGAATCAGTATCCACACCCAGTAGGAAAAACCCTGTTGGATCACAAGCAGAAACGGGCAGACAATTGAATTGAGGCCCTCCCGACATTGACATCCCTCAGCGGTTGTCTACTGAATTTTCATGCGCGTTCCGCTTCTGTTCCGTCCGCCCCGGCCCGGGGTCTCCGCCTTTCTCTGCGGACTCTTTGCTTTCAGCTTCTATGCGCTTACCGGTTCGCGGACCATTCAGTGGCAGGACTCGGCCCAGTTCACGTATCGGATTTCCTCTGGAACCCTCTGGAACGAATATGGCCTGGCCATGGTGCATCCGCTGCACTTCTGGCTTGGACGGGGAATGATCGCGCTGTTTCCGGGTCCGGACCCCTGGGCCGTGAGTCTGGCAAGTGCCGCAGGCGGGGGACTGGCGGTCGGACTGCTCTTTCTCTGTGTCCTGCGTCTCAGCGGCCGGGAGAGCGCGGCCCTTTTTGGTGCTCTCACTTTATTGTGGGCCCACAGCTTCTGGCGTTTTTCCGGTTTGCCGGAAGTCTATACCCTGAGTGCGGCCCTCATGCTGGCCCAGGGATGGGTCTATCTGCAAATGCAGGATCCGAAGACGGGCGGCGCGGGCTGGTTTGTCCTGTTTTTCCTGAACGGACTGGCCTTCTCCAATCATAATCTGGCCTTGCTTTCGCTGGCCGTGTGGGGTCTCACTTTTCTCAGGATTTGCCTGCGCCTTCCGGGCGCCTGGATCCGCATCCTTGCGGCGGGCCTCTGCTGGCTGCTGGGTTCGCTGCCATACACGCTGATTCTGGGGTTGGAGACCCTGCAAACCGGAGACCCGGCGGCGGTCCTGCATTCCGCGCTTTTTGGGGAGGGTTTCAAAGAACAGGTCATCAGCTGGCTTCCCGAGCCGCGCATTTTGCTGGTTTCTCTTGGATTCATGCTCCTGAGTTTTCCGGGCTTCTCTCTGCTGCTGGCCGGGGCGGGACTGCTGCGCGGGGACGGGCAGGGGGCAAAGATACCGCGTCCCCTGCTGTGGATCTGTCTGCTGCAACTGGGGTTTTTTCTCCGCTACAATGTGATTGATCAGTACACCTTTCTTATTCCGGTGTATGGATGGATTGCCCTGATGGCGGGACTGGGATACGCGGGGATCGCTCATCCTGTCCGGAGAAACGTGCTGTGGATTCTCCTCCTGGCCCAGCCTCTGTTTTATGCCGCGGTTCCGGAAGCGGTGCGGCAAAGCGGGGTGCTGTACTCCGTGGCGCGTCACAAACCGTACCGGGATGATGCGGCGTACCTTTTTTATCCCTGGCAGCTGCAGGAGCGCTCGGCGGACCGGCTGATGCGGGAGGCTTTTGACCGGCTCGGATCCCGCGGAATTCTGGTGGTCGAGGATGCCATGGCGGTGTACAGCGCCGCCTGGATGCGTCAGGAGCTGGGTCTGAAAGAGACGGTGCTGATTCTGCGTCCGCAGGATGTCTGGAGCCTTTCTCCCGGAGAACGGGCGGTGTGGATTCCCTCCCGTTCTGACTCCACGCCGGCTCCCGGATGGTGGAAGCAGGGAGAGGTCTGGGTGCTGAATCCGCCCCGGCAAATGCCCGCCCCCGTCCGCCCGGAATGAGGACTACCGCTCCAGGGTTTCGGGGCCTTTGTTTCCGGCCACCCGGTTATATTTCCCGGTCACTTTGTCTTTTTCGTATTTGGTGAACCCGGCCTTGGCAATGCTTTCATTGGAAAGCCGTTTTTTTTCCTGACCCGGCGTATGTTTGGTTCCCAAATGGGGCGAGAGAATCACCCGGCGGACCGGATCCCCGGTTTCCGGATGCCGGGTGAGTGCGGGATCCTTCATCGACTGAACGATCTCAAAGCGTTCGCCACTGTCCAGCAGCTCGTAAACATATACCGGCATTATTCCTCCAGTTTCAGAATCACTTCAAATCCGCTTTCGCTCCGGTATTTCGCCGGGGGCGTGGGTGTGGGAGTGATGCGTTCCTGCGGCGGCGGAGGCGCTTTCTTTTCCGCAGGGAGTTTCGGTGCGTTCGGCCCATAGACTGCTTCGGCCTCCTCCAGCAGCCGGGCATGGCGCTCCTCGGTTTGAATCAGTTTTTCATAATGCACGGACTGTTTGTTCCGGGCCGCCAGAAAAGTCTCCTCCCTGACCGCTTTGAGCTCCAGATAACTGTCTGCCACTCTGAGATACAGGGCGCGCTCTTTTCTCCGCTGTCTCTTGTCGGCAATTTCCCGCCAGATGTCCGACTGCTTCTGCAGGTTCTCCATTGCGAGGGTGTGCAGCGCCTCCGGACTGTCCTCCGCAACCGCTTCGGCATAAACCGGCAGCAGAGAGAGCAAATGAATGCAGAGGATGGAGAGAAGAATCTGTTTCATGGGAAATCCGGGGAAGGAAGTAATTCCGATGATCTCAGCAACTGCGGATCAATTCAAGAACCTGATCGCGTTTTTCCTGCATTTTTTCCGGGCTGGGCGCTTCAAGATTGAGTCGGCACAGCGGTTCGGTGTTCGACATCCGCACATTGAACCACCAGTCGTCCAGCTCCACACTCAGTCCGTCCAGCTCAAAGGTGTGGGCCTCCGGAAAGGTCTCCCTGACCTTGGCAAACACGGCCTGAGGATCCTGCACCCGGGAATTGATTTCTCCGCTGGCAGAATATTTCCGGATCGGCGCCACCAGTTCGCTGAGTTTTTTCCCGCTCTGACTCACCAGGTTCGCAATATAAATCACCGCCAGCCCTGAACTTTCGGTGAAATAATTCTCCCGGAAGTAATAGTGACCCGACAGTTCTCCGGCAAACACTGCGTTGGCCTCCCGCATCTGCGCCTTGATGAACGCGTGTCCCACCCGGCACATCCGTGGCTCCCCGCCGTTCTCCTCAATCAGCTCTTTCACCGCTTTGCTTGAACGCAGATCATAAAACACCACGCCCTTTTCCTTCTGCAGCAGCGATTCGGCAATCAGGGCGGTAATCATGTCCATGGAGACGATTTCCCCGGTTTCATCCACAAATCCCACCCGGTCCGCATCCCCGTCGAAGGCGATCCCGAAGTCATAGCAGCCCGCCCGCACTTTTTCCTGCAGCGCCTCGAAGGTCTCTTCATCCAGCGGATTGGCCTCATGATTGGGAAAACTGCCGTCATACTCGGCAAACAGTTCGTCATAGGTAAACAGATCCTGGAACACCGCCGCCTCTGAAATGCCCATTGCGTTTGCGTAATCCACACAGAGGTGCAGCGGACGGGTGATTTCGGCAAACTTACGGATATGGGCCACGTAGTCCGGACGGATATCCAGCTGACGCAGGGTTCCGGGCACCGCCGCTTCTGGATCAAAGCCTTTCTCGAGAATGATCTGCTCCAGATCCTTGATGCCGGTCTGACCACTGATCGGCACGGCCTGGGCGCGGCAGAGTTTGAATCCGTTGTACTCCCCGGGATTGTGGCTGGCGGTGATCATGACCGAGGCATCCGCTCCCAGACTGCCATTGGCAAAATAACACATCGGCGTACTGGCCATTCCAATATCCACCACGTTCACCCCCTGCACCAGCAGACCGCGCACCAGCGCTTCGGACATTCCGGGGGAATGCGGCCGCATGTCCCGCGCCACTACCACGGTTTTTGGTTTCAGGAGGGTGGCAAAGCCCCGCCCAATGTCAAAGGCCAGCGCCTCCGTCAGTTCCTCACCCACGATACCGCGAATGTCATATGCTTTGAATATACTCATAATGGATTCCTTTCAGGTTAAAAAGTCAGCTGCGCACCCGGGTTTCCTGGGTGACTTTCTGGAGGCTGATGCATTCCACCGGGCAGACCTCCACGCAGGCTCCGCAGCGGATACAGGCGTTCTGATCCAGATGCAGCCGGTTGTAGTTCCGGGTTCCGGTGCTGGCCACATATCCGGTGATCCGGTCCTCCTGGTCATAAATCAGATCGCTCACCTTCACGATGCAGCCGTCCACCGGAGTGACTTTCAGGCAGCGGTCACAGTAAATGCATAATTCGTTGTCGATTTCGAACTTGTAGTGACAGAGATAGCAGCGGGAGGCTTCGGTTTTTGCTTTCTCCTCCGCATCCCATCCGCTTTCCACTTCGTCGCTGACCCCGCGGGCCTCCACGGCAATTTCCGGCATATGCAGGCGGGGCAGGGCATCCATGGCCCGGGTGCGGCCGGTGCTCCGGGCATTTTCAACCTGCACCACCTCTTCAAAACGGTCACGGCCCATCAGCGCCTGATCCACCTGCCGGGCCACTTTTTTTCCGTGGCCGATGGCGTCAATCAACGAACCCGGACCGGTATGTGCATCCCCGGCCACAAACAGACCGTCGATCCCTTTCCACCACCCTGCGCTCTGCTGACCGGTCCCCAGCAGAACGGTATCCACGGGCAGCGTGTACTCACTTCCCGGCACCGGCTGGGGAACCGCCCGTCCGTTCTCCTGCTCCACCAGCCTGGTTTTCACTAGACGTACCGCGCTCAGATTTCCCGACGCATCGGCAAGAAACGCTTCCGGAGCGGTCAGAAATTCGGTCTGTACCCCTTCGGTGGCGAACTGATGCAGTTCGTGATCTCCAATATACATTTCGGTTTCGGAGCGGCGATAGATCATGCGCACCTCCTCCGCTCCCAGGCGGCGGGCCATGCGGGCGCAGTCCACCGCGGTGAAGCCTCCGCCGATCACCACCACCCGCCGGCCGATTTCCGGACGTTCGCCCTCATTGATCCGTTTGAGAAACTCCAGACCGTGCTGCACCTGGGGCAGATCCGTGCCCGGACAGTCCGGCCAGCGGGGTTCGTGGGTGCCCGCCGCGAGGACCACGGCATCATACTCGGAGGGAAGGGCGGCGATTTTCTCGGCGTCCATCTCCACATTGCAGCGCAGATCAATTCCCAGATCGATAACCTGCCGCACCTCCCGCCGCACGATATCCCGGGGCAGACGGAACTCGGGGATGCCCTGGATCATGAGCCCGCCCGCCTCGTGGTGTTTTTCAAACAGGGTCACTGCATGGCCCCAGAGACAAAGTTCCCGGGCCACGGTCAGTCCGGAAGTGCCGGCCCCAATCACCGCCACTTTTTTTCCGCTGGGCGGAAAAAGTTTTTCCAGTAGCACTGGATCCCGGCGGCTGCGGAAATCATCGGCCGAACGTTTGGCAAAGCAGATCGCCACCGGATCTCCCAGACCCTCCCGTCCATGACGGCAGGCGGGTTCGCAGGGACGGGTGCAGGTGCGGCCCAGCACGGCGGGGAACACGTTGTCCCGCAGATTGATGCGGTAGGCCTCCTCCGGTTTTCCCTGATAAATGGCCTCCAGATATCCGGGAATATCCGTTCCGGCGGGACAGGCGGTCCGGCAGGGCACATTCACCGCCATCCAGTCAAAATCTTTGGCGTGACGCCCGATCCCGGATTCCACGGAGAGCGCGTATTCAGGGGCCTGATGGAGTTCAGAGGATTTCATGGGGCCCGATTAGCAGGCAGAAGGCGGAAGGGGAAGTTTTTTTGGGAGTTTCCCGCAGTGACGGGTGGAATCACTTTTTGAAATCGCCCGGCTCCACCCGGCGAGCATACCAGGGGTAGCGGTCGGCATCCGCACCCTCGGGAATGAAGCGCCAGCGTTTGTACATCCAGCACCAGTACTGCGGGGTTTCGCGGATGACCCGGGTGACCGAATCGGTCATCCGCTGGGTCAACTCCGCCACCGGATCGTCGACATCGCCTCGGGCCCGCATGGTGTCGTGCACGGTGACCGTATAGACCCCTTTTTCATCCGGCACCGCCAGCACGGTCACCACATGGGCTCCGGTCTTTACGGCCAGGGCGGCGGGGGCGGAGCTGACCGGGGCGGACAGGCCAAACACATCCACAAAAATCCCGCCGTCGCGGGGACGGGTATTCTGATCCAGCAGCACGGCCAGCTTGTGCTGTTTGCGCAGACCCTGCAGCAGCCGGCGGGCGGCACCCTGCTGCGGAATGATCACCTGACCGGTCCGCTGCCGCAGCCAGATGAACACTTTGTCGGCCGACCGGTTTTTCAGGGGGGCGGCCACCGAAAAAATAGGGGCCCCGCGCAGGGCGAAGGCCTGACCCAGGGTCTCCCAGTTTCCGTAGTGGGCGGTCAGTTCGAGCTGGGCCTCCGCTTCAAACATGACCGAGGTGGAGGGATCCCAGCGGAACCATTTCTCCAGCCGCCGTTTGGGAAAAAAGGCGAACCAGATGATATCCAGCACCAGCAGGGCGAAGTGCTGATAACATTTGCGCAGAATTTCCTCTTTTTCCGCCGGAGAGCGGGTGTCGCCGTAAACAATGTCCAGATTGGCCATTCCCACCCGTTTTAATTCATTGGCAAAGCGGAATCCGATATTGCCGAAGCCTCTGGACAGGGCCAGCACGGCGCAGCGGGGCAGCAGGGGGATCCAGCTGATGCCGAAGAGAAGGGCGGCCGTTTCCGGCCAGGCGCGATACCAGGGGCGGGGTTTCATGGGGGTTGGTTAACTCTTCCACCTTCGTTTTAATCCGAAAGATGGTGAACGTTTGTGATGCCGGACGACAAGGATGCGGATCCTGCCGGTAAGATTTTCGTAGAGAAAATGATACGGGAATCTAGACAAATTTCTTCTTCTTAACCCGCAATCGGCGAAGTGAGATGATTGGGGATTCCCCTGGATGTATTCGATCTCACGCATCAGCTCCTCCCAGAAATCCTCTGCGAGGTTTCCGGAAATAGACCTGTAGTAAGAGATCGCCTGATTAATGTCCTTTTGAACGGCGGGATGATAGGTAACATTCACTCACTGTTCCGCAGATTCAGACCCTTAAGCAGGGTCTCATGATCCATTTCCTGAACCATTCCTGTATGAAGTTCATCCACACGCTGCATGACTTCTGCATCTGACACATCATAATCAGGCGCCTCCAGGCTATGCAGAAGGTAGCTTGCCAATGAAGCTCTTTCCTCAATGGAAAGCTGGTCAACTTTTGATTTCAGTTCGTTGGATACCATCACTCAAATGTAACCGACTCCGGTACAATGATCAAACCTCATTCGCCGGGTCAGTGTGATTTTTTGAGACATTTCAGGTTAAAACATCGCGTGGCCGCGCGGATTTCCGCGCATGCGCTTCTGTTTAGGCGCGGGCGGTTTTTCCAGATAGAGACCAAACCACTCCTCCCCGAGACCTGCATTGGAGAATTTTTTCGGATTGTCGTTGGCCAGCTGCTCCCAGTTGCGGGCGAGCACCGAATTGCCGGTGACCTCTTTGCCCTTGAGCAGAAGCTTGCGGGCCTCATCGTTCTGGCCGTTCTTCACATAAATCCAGGCCATGAGCGCGTACAGCAGGCTTCCCCGGTCCTTGCGGAACCATTTGATATGTTTTTTGAACGATTTTTCGGCGGCCTCAAACGCTTTGTTCTCATACTGACGGGCCATTTTCATGCCGACCAGAATGGGTTCCGAGAAAAGCGGGCCACTGAAAGGAGAGCGCCGGGCGAGAAGACGGTCGACCGCCTCCATGTCCCGCAACTGATACAGAAACTGCAGGCGCATGGTGTCAATCTGCCGAGCCATGAGCAGATTCCACTTTTTGAAAGGTTCCAGTTTCGGCAGGAATTCCAGGGCCTGGGTGATCATGTTTTTCTGTTCCGCCTCCAGTTCGCGCTGGATCTGGGTGGGATTTCCGCCCGGACGGCTCTGGAACTGCTGGACCTTGCGGTTGATGCGGTTCTGTCCCCGGGTCATGATGGCCTGCAGCTCCTCCTGCACCCCGGAGACTTTTCTGCGCACAATCGAACCGGTCAGAAACATGGACAGCAGAAACGCGGCGATTCCGTATCCGGAAACCGTGCCCGGTCCGAGCTCGTTGACATAGGAGGCATAACTGCATGCCCCGGCAAACAGGAGTGAAATGAGAAGCGGATACATAGACGGCTCCCCTACACCGCTTTGAGATGAAGGCAATAAAAATGGTGGGCCGACTGGATTCCTCCCCGGCCAGGACTGTCGCCGGGATCCTTTTTCTTTCCGAAGGGAAACCCGGAAATTCTGGTTCCTTTTTTCCAAAGAAGTTCTATTTTAATGGAGTAACTCCGAAATGACCCCTTTCCAATGATCTCCGACCCCTATGAAAAGCCTTCTTTCCTTTTCCATATTTCAGCTTTGTCTGATCCTGCCGGGGCTGAGCGGGGTTGCCCGGGGTGAAAGCGATATGATTCGGCTGAAATCGGGGGCCTTTCAGCCCCAGGAGCAGGCGAGTCTTTCCAAATCAGAAGCCCGGGAACGTTATGTGCTCATTCAGTTCCGGGAGAAGCAGATGGATGCCACGATCGCGGACCTGCGGAAACGGGGGGTCCGGGTGATGGAATGGGTGCCGGACCGGACGGTCTCCGCCTATGTCCCCGCGAAAGTGTCACTCGACCATCCCGGGGTGCGCTGGGTGGGTACGCTGGGACAGGAGGACAAGATGAGTCCCCATCTACCCAAGCAGCCCGGAGATTTGCATGTGGTGGTTGATTTTTTTCCGGAGGTTCCGCAAAAGAAAATCCCCGAAATCATCCGGGAGAGCGGAGGCCGGATCCGCAAAAATTCCTACCTGCTGGAACACTCCCGACTGGTGCTGATTTCCCGCGATGACCTCAACCGGCTGGCGGGGTTTGACGGGGTGAGTTATATTTCCCCGGCCTCAAAGGCCCTGATTCTGGGAGAGCCGGTACACGTTTGCCCGGGGGTCATGACGGAATACGGTCCAATGGCCACTTTCGTTTCGAGAGGGGAGGGATGGGACGGTGCCGGCGCAAACCCGGTGGCTCTCCGCTATTATTTTGCCAACGGAACCCCGGACATTGTGGGGGAAGAAGGGGAAGTCGAGCGGGCCCTGACCACCTGGTCCAATTATGCCCAAATTTCCTGGACCCGGATCTTCAGTCCGAACAGCACCCGGTGTCTGGACTTTGCCTGGTCCTCCACGGACCCGGTGGCGGATGGACCCGGCGGGGTGCTGGCCTGGGCCTATTTTCCCTCGCCGCCCAATTCCGAACCGATTGCGGGGGACGTCACCTTCGACGAGGGAGAAACCTGGCGGATCGGAGCGGATGTGGATCTGTTCAGTGTGGCGCTGCATGAAATTGGGCATGCGCTGGGTCTGGATCATTCCAGTGATCCCAATGCGGTGATGTATGCCTATTATCAGCGGGTCAGTGATTTACGGTCCGATGATATCGCAGGTATCCGGGCCCTGTATGCCTCCACAGACAGTGGGGGCGGTGGGGGCGGAGATACCGGAGATGCGTTTGAACCGGATAACAGCTCCGGTCAGGCCGGGACGCTCATCCCCGGATCCAGTCAGTCCCGCTCGATTTTTCCGGTGGGGGATGAGGACTGGGCCAGTTTTGAGCTGGCCGGGGACGCCGGAATCGTGCTGCAGACCTCCGGGCCTTCCGGCGACACCCGCATGTGGCTTTACGATGCATCCCTCAACCTGATCGAATTCAGCGATGACAGCGGTTCCGGACTCTTCTCGCGGATTGACCGGGGACCAAACGAGGGAAACACGCTGAAAGCCGGCCGCTATTTCGTCCGCATTGACGAATATGGGAACAACAATACCATTCCTGAGTACAATCTGGATCTCTCCATCACCTATACCACGCTGGGTGATTCATTCGAGCCGAACAACACCTCCAACGCCGCCACCCCGCTGCCCCTGAACAGCAGCCAGGTGCACAGCATCCTCCCCGCAAACGACATCGATTATTTTGTGTTTTCTCTTACCGAAACCTCCGAGGTGATCCTGCAGACCAGCGGTGCTTCCGGAGATACCCGGATGTGGCTGTTCGGCAGCTCCCTGAGTACCCTGGAGTTCAACGATGACGGAGGGACCAACCTGTTTTCACGCATCGACCGCACTCTTTCCGATGGCGATGCCCTTCCGGCGGGAACGTATTATGTGTCGGTGGATGAATCCGGAAACAACAATGAGATTGCCCAGTACACGATTTCACTGATTGTCAATCCGCTGGGAGGAGGCGGGGATGCCTATGAGCCCAATGACTCACTGAATGCCGCCTGGAGTCCGGGTTTTCACTGGGAACGGACCTGGCTGTCCGATATCAGCGGCCCGGCCCTGCAGGAGAATGACGACTGGTATGAAATTGAGGTGATCGACGCGGAATTTGAGCGGCTGCAGATCCGCTGTGTGTTCTCAAATGCCCAGGGGGATATCGATCTGGAGCTTTATGATGCCGGGGGAAACCGGCTGGCGTTCTCCGAGACGGTTACGGACAACGAATTCATTGACCACATTGTGTCCGGGACCGGGACCTATTACATCCGGGTGCACTATGGAGATGCCGGAAATCCCTACAATCTCTGGTGGGACGCTCTGGCCACCGACGGATCGGATCTTCCGCCCGCCAAGATTGTCCGCAACGATTATGACGGCGACGGAAGATCGGATTTGGCGGTTTATGATCCCTTTCAGAACCAATTCTGGGTGCTGGGATCCACGGTGGGCGTGATCAGCATTCCCTGGGGACTGGCGGAAAGCGATCTTCCGGGGGGCGGGGATTACGACGGCGATGGCCAGAACGATCCGGCGGTTCTGCAGGAGAACGGCACCTGGCATCTGGGAAGGACCCAGGCCCTGTATGCCGGACTGCGGCTGGGCGGTCCGGGTGTGGTGCCGGTGCCGGAGGATTACGACGGAGACGGATCCACCGATATGGCGATTTATGAACCCTGGACTGGAACCTGGCATCAGTCCAACACCCGGACGGGATATTTCGGCGTGGGCTGGGGGGGGCAGGCGGATATTCCGGTCCCGGGGGATTACGACGGTGACGGTCTTGCGGATGTGGGGGTCTACCGTCCGGGCAATCAGACCTGGTATCTCCTCTGCAGCTCTGAAGGGATCAAGGTGAGCCAATGGGGCCTGCTTCCCTCCGATCAGCCCGTACCGGGCGATTATGATGGAGACGGCAAAACGGACCTCGCGGTGTTTCAGGCCAACGGCACCTGGCATCTGGCCCGTTCCAAGGCCGGATATGCCGGAGTGCGACTGGGAGAGCCGGGCGACATACCGGTTCCGGCGGATTATGACGGCGATGGCGCCATGGATGTCGCGGTGTATCAGTCCAGCGGGGTTTGGCACATCTCAACCACGACGGAAGGGTACCGGGGAGTGCGCTGGGGTCTGCCCGGGGATGTCCCGGTGAGAACCGTCCCCTGGATCCCTTAACCGTTCCGCCCGCGCAGTCTGTTCTGTCGGTGGTTAAAAAAAGCCAAAGCAGAGGTCTTGAAACCATAGCGGACCGACACAGTCGAACCCTCAAGGAAACCGGCCGCAAAAAGATCCTGTTCTGATGATGACTATAAGATCCAGGGCCAAAAAATGGTGGGCCGACTGCCTGCCCGAGCTGTCGCTCGCGACGGCCAGGGGGACTCGTTGGATTTTCAATGAAAATTAGCAAAACATCTCAGGTTCAAATACATTTGTATAAATCCCAGGCCTAAAAATGGTGGGCCGACTGGGACTCGAACCCAGGACAAAAGGCTTAAAAGGTCAATCCGCACTCTCACCTGAGAAAACGTCGATTTTGTGGCAACAGCATCCATGCGGATAAAACCGCGGATCTGGATTTCGGTCATCGTGTATTTCATTGTGGCAATCCTTCACAAAGAATAAATAATCCGAGGTCCCAACAGTTCTTGTGGCACGCTGCGTGGGCCTGAAATTTCTGCGACCGTCACTTAGGATAACTTGCCCAATGCTGTTAACCCTAGGCGGGTCAAATGGCTCTGGGAATAGATGGGGCTTCTGATACTCCTGAAATGCGTAAAAATGTATGTTATAAGCTATATATGCATGATGGCTTTATCGGTCGTGTCCTTATCCTAAACCTTCAAATGTGGTATCATATAGATACAGGTACAGGTTGACAGGCGGTTGTGGGCCAGATGCTTGTCGTTTCGAAAACGTTGTCCAGAAATGAAAGACAGTACACTAAAATGAAAAAGCTATTTGGTTTGGTCGGCATATTTTTTAGTATGGGTTTTTTATTCACGGGGTGCGAGGTGCCGAAAGGCACTTCGACAGGAACGCTGGAAGCGCATCGCGCGATGCCATTGTTACCGGGCGCGTTTGTGTTTGATGTGACGGATGCGCGTTTCGGTGCGGTGCCGGATGACGGTAAGGATGATACGAAGGCGATTCAGGCAGCGATTGAGGCGGCTGCTGCGCACGAGAAATCGGAGAAGGGTCGATATTACCAACAGCAGGTGATCTATCTGCCGGAAGGCACCTATGAGATCAGCGACACCCTGGCCTGTGTCATGAATAACGGGAATCCGGCCCATATCGGTCGCTTTGAAATACCTGGATCCGAGGGCTTTCAATGGATCTGGGGGGACGGAGTCGGCAAAACCATCCTGCGCCTGCGGCCTGCTGAAGAGATCGGAACATTTGGCTCGGCAGAGAATCCTAAACCGGTCCTGCAGACCTCGCGTTATTCTTATGACAGAAAACAAAGCGGAAACAGTAAGTTCCAGTTATGGGTGACCGACCTGTCGATTGTGGTACCGGATGACCAGCCGCATGCTGTCGGCCTATCCTACGCCGTGGCCAACATGGGGGCGGTCAAGCGGGTGCATATTCAGGCCGAAGGCGATGGCGGACACACGGGCTTGGCGCTGGTGCAGAACAATAACGGGCCGGGCATGATTGAGGATGTCCGTGTCGACGGGTTCGGCATGGGGCTGGATATCAATGACCCCTGCGGCGTGTGCTTCTATCTCAAGAATATCCAACTGTTTAATCAGAAGACCAATGGGGTCGTCATGTTCCTTTCGGACAATGTGACCGCGATCGAGAACCTAGTCGTGCAGCAGCAGCACGATTCGGTGACCGGAGTCGTCCTTTGCGCTACGCGCAGTGAGAGTCTCTACGATGGCGTGATAGCATTCCTGACTCTCATCGATCCCAAATTTCAGTATACCGGAGCTGGTAAAGCTGCTGCACCTGCGATCCGAATCGATCAAGGACACCTGTATATGCGTGGTGCCGACTTTGCCGGATATGGTGAACAACCTATTAACGACCACGGTCGTCTGCGTTCTGCTACCAGTGACGAACTGGTATTGGTGCACGGGCATTCAAAGGAGGAAAAAGCCAATGTCGTCGTTACGGTGGATGGGGCGCCGGCCCACTCTTTGAACCTGCCGCTCAAACCGACTCCGGTGATTCCAGCACGGGCGTGGGAGCGACTCAAGGCGAACGATTACACGACCGTTTCACAAAAGGATCTCAGTGACGGCCGTCTTTCCATATCGACCGACTGGTTGGTCGTAAAGCCGTCAGGATCGGATGATACGCAGTTGCTTCAGGCTGCTCTGGATTCAGGTGCGCGTTACATCGGACTCCTGAATGGGGCCGACTTTGTGGTGAAGGATACGCTACATGTGAACCGTCCGGGGACCCCGGGGAATGTAGAGCTGATTTACGGCCACATGAGCAATCTCTTTTTTGCTGGCTCCATCAGCCGTCAGCCGCCCTATACAGAGCCCAACGACTTTGTCGGCTTGCATCTACATACCGGCCAGCAGGAGCAGCTTGTTATCAGTGGCCTACAGTTGCTGACGAGAGCCCCGAAGGGAAGTAACTGGCAAGCGGAGGATTTCGGGGTGATCTATAATGATGCCGCCTGCACGGTGGTTTTAGTGGACATCCGCGCCAAGGCGGGACCCCGTGCCTACCGCAACGGTGTTGCTGCGGAGGGGCAGGAGGTCTTCTTTGACAACTGCGAGTTTGCTTACTATAAGGCGTTCCCACAGGAGTTGATGATCTTTAAAAATCAATCAGTCTGGGGGCGGAATCTGAATGTGGAGATGCCCATTCTGGATCGGGAGTTTAACCTGACCGGCCTGAACGGAGAGACGCACCGTTTTCTCTCGGCCTCGAGAGTTCCACGTATGGTGAACGACGGTGGCCGGCTGTTTACCATCGGTCAGAAACTGGGTGAACACGGCGGAACGTTCATGCTGACTCGTGGGGGCGGTCAAACGGAACTGCTCTCTTTCTATCTGAACGAAAAAACGTCGCGCTATCTGGAGCCGAGTACGGAAGGATCGATTCTGCGAATCGAGGGAGCCGGTAGCGCCTGCAGTGTGTCCGGTGCTGAGCGGACCAGAAATGCGATCTTTCCGCATAAGAATGGCTTTGCCCGCCTGAAGATGGATGGCGCGGAGGAACGATTGCTTCCTTGCACGATGTTTCCCACGATGGAGAAGTTCCCCGGGATTGATCCTTTTGAAGATAACGATGAGAAACGCTATCTCAAGAAAGCAACGCACCGGGT
>JBMTJR010000007.1:0-19885 GCA_049438565.1 Kiritimatiellia bacterium | reverse complement strand
GAGGCCGAGGCGGTAGTCGGTGGCTTCGGGTGCCTGGGCGAACAGGCTGAGAGGGAGAAGGAGAGTGGTGGCCAGAAGGAGGAGAGATTTCATGGGACAGCTTTGGGTTCTGGAGGGGTGAGGGTAAGTTTTTTGCCGAGAATGAGGCAGTTGAAGAGATAGCGGCCAACCTGGTCGCGGGTCATATAGGCGTTGCTGCCTCTGGCTTCGTGGAGGTGGACGACGGTCTGGGTGCGGATGTCAAAGATGCGGAGTTGTAGGCCCATCTTCTGCCACAGTTCGGGATCCTGCAGGTCGGTATCGGAGCTGAGACGGAGGAGTTTGTCCTGGTTTTCCCAGAAGATCCAGAGATCGTTGGAGACCGGGGAGAGCGGGGCGAGGTGAAGGGTCTGCGGGCCGGAGGGAAAGGCTTCCCCGCGTTCGGTGAAGTAGTCGATGAACTGCTGACGGGTGGCGAGGCGGATGGCTTCGAGAAAGTCGCCCTCCGGATAGACGGCTTGTTCGCGGGCGCGGGCGGCGAAGCTGTCGATTTCGGTTTTGGGGATCCGGATCTCGGTGTAGCCATCCGCGGAATCCGGGGCGGAGCCGCGGAGGACGTTGCGGATTTTGAAGGTGTCGTTCCGCACCTGCAGGTCGAGTTCGGGGATGCGGTAGTCGGCCTTGCGGAGGGTGACCTGGAGCTTCAGCTGGGGCATCCAGACCTCGAGCATGCGGGAGCTGTCGCCGGGGTCGAGGTCGGGGTTGATTTCGCGTACCCAGCAGAGGAGCTGCCCATCGCTTAGCACAGATTCAATGTCGTTTTCATCCAGCACCCAGCGGTAGAGGTGGACAGTGGCGGCCATGAGCAGGTCGTTGTCCACGTCCTCCGGGAGGGGGGCCGCGTTGCTGTGCAGGGTCAAGAGAAAGCAAAGAAAGGGAAGCAGGATTTTCATAGTTTTTGCAGGGTGAAGAAGCGGTTGCCGCCGAGGGAGCCGGCGTGTTGATCGGGAATGCGGACAAAGCGTCCGCCGGGGTTGTAAATGTCCTTGTCGGTCATCCAGGAATAGGCGCGGCCGGTGACGGGGGTGGCGTAAATGTTGGAGAGGGCCGCGAAGCGGTCGGCCTCCTTCACACCGCCGTGGAAGTAGGCGGTGGCGAGGCCCTGGGCGTAATTCATGAGGCGGGCGAAGCGTCCGGGGCTGCCGTCGTTGGCGATGCCGAGGAGGTAGGTGATGCGTTTTTCGACCCGCGGGACGGCGGTGAACTGTCCGGAGGCGTCGCGGTAGAAGCCGTCGCACTGACCGCGTTCTCCGCCCACGGTGATGATATCGATGATGTCCCGGGTCTGGATGGCGGCAAGCTGTTTCTGGGTGTAGCCGGGAGGGATGTGATTCAGGCGGGCATCGAGGACGTGGAGAATCTGCAGCATGCAGGCTTTGGTGTCGGCCTCACTGCTCCAGCCGCGTTCTCCGGGGAAGGGGGCTTCGTTGAGCAGCAGCCGGGCCAGGTAGCCCTCACGCGAGGTCGCAGGCTGGAGGGATACGTTGCCGGCGGGCAGGGAGAGGGGGAGGAGGAAAGTTAGGAAAAGAAGGAGGCGGGGCATTGGTCAATGGTCAGTAGTCAATTGTCATTTGCGCTTCGCGCGTCAGGTGCGCTTCGCGCGTCAGGGGGTCATTGGTCAGTTGTCATGGGTCCCTGCGGCGGAAAACCGGGCCAGGGATGGCCCGCGTCCGGTTGGGTCCCACAACAGTTGGAGGTGCCGCATCCCTGCGGCGGAAAACCGTGCCAGGGATGGCCAGCGTCCGGCTGGGTCTTATACAAGTGGTCATTTGGTCGCCAGGGTGGGGGCGAGGGCGTCGGCGAGTTGGTGAACGAGGCTGTTGAGGGCCGCGACCTGGGCGGCGGTGGAGGGGTCGGCGGCTTGGAGGGTGGCTTGGAAGCGGTGGACGGGGGGAACCGTGGACGGATCGGTGATGAGGGAGTAGGTGGCGAGCAGTTCAGCCAGACCCTGATTGTTGACGTCAAAGCGGTGAATGTGGAGGCGCAGCTGTTGCGGGATGCTGTTGTTGGCCATGCGGGGGGAGTAGGCGATAATCTGCTCGCTGCCCAGCAGCGCGGCGAGGTCACGGGTGAGGGTATCGGCCAGGTTGATCTCGAGGGGTTCGGCCCAGCGTTCGAATTCCTGGTAGACGATTTCCTGTCCGCCCTGCCGGATGGCACGTTGCGGACGGCGAAGGTAAGGGGCAATTTCGACCGGACCGATCTGGGTGGGGGTGTCGATGCTTCCCACCACTTCTGGAGCGGGTGCCCGTTCGGTGATACGGAAATAACGGACAGAGGGGCTGGGGCCGGGAGAGAGACAGCCGGTAAGCAGGAGAGTGGGAAGGAGAAGAAGCAGAGAGGAGATTTTCATGGCTGGGGTTTTCCGGTGAGGATGGATTCGGGGTGGCGTTCGATGTAATCGAGCAGCAGACGGGCCTGTTCAGCGGCATCGGCCAGACGGGCCATAGTGTCGCGGAACTGGTAGCGCTCGGAGGAGCCGCCTTCGATGGAGCGGCGGAGTTCCTGCAGGGTCTGGTCGAGATTAGCCTGCAGTTCGAGAAAAGCTTTGGAATTGGAGTCGAAACCCTTGAGCAGGGTGGGGAGATCCTGGCTGAGCTCATCGGCCAGGGGACTGATCGAGGCGAGGAGTTCGCGCAGAGACTTGCTGGTGGCGACGGCTTCGCTGCTCATGCGGGGCAGTTCGGTTTCCAGGGAGGAGGAAAGGGCGCGAACGGAGTTGAGCGTTGCCCGGGCACTTTCCACGGTGGCTTCCTCCGCGAGCGCGGCGGTGACCCGTTCCAGATTCTGCAGGGTCTGATGGGTCTGGATCACCATATCGCGGAAGGGCAGATCGGCGAGGCTTTGCGCGAGGGTTTCGCCCAGAGTGGGCACGGTGGGGACTTCGGGCACGCCGAGTCCGGGATTGTGGAGCACCATGGGCGTATCCGGTTTGTGCACCAGCATGATTTTTTTCAGGCCGGTGACCAGGCTTTGGGACTGCAGTTCGGCGCGGAGGCCTTCTTTGACTTCCTCGCGGAGTTCGTCCTGGGGTGGCGCCTCTCCGACATACTGGATGCGGGAGGGGTCGAACTGGGTCATCACGGTGACATAGGCCTCGTCTTTTTCCCGGTTGACGACCAGGGGGACGGATTCGACTGAGCCGATGGTCACGCCCTGATACTGCACCGGAGCGCCGGGGAGGAGTCCGCTGACATCGCCTTCGAAGACCATGACGTAGGGATGGGTGGTTTTCATCCAGCTCCCGGAGGTGAGAATAAGGGTGGCACCCAGGGCAAGGGCGGCGCCCACGAGGACAAAGATGCCAATGACGGCGGGGTTGGCTTTCTGGCTCATAGCGGGGTCAGGTTTTAAGGCCTCGGGAAAGGAATTTGCGCACGCGCGGGTCTTCAGAGTTGTCACGCAGTTCGCGGGGATTTCCCTGGGCGATCATGGTTTTGGTTTCGGGGTCGAGAAAAACGGAGTTGCTGCCGATGGCGAAGATGCTTTCCAGTTCGTGGGTGACGATGACGATGGTGGCACCGAGGGTTTCGCGGAGTTCGAGGATGAGGTCGTCGAGCAGTTTGGCGCTGACCGGGTCAAGGCCGGCGGAGGGTTCGTCGAAGAACAGAAAAGCAGGGTCGAGCGCGAGGGCCCGGGCGAGGGCGGCGCGTTTGCGCATGCCGCCGCTGATTTCGGAGGGTATAAAGTCGTCGAAACCGGCGAGGCCGACCAAGGAGAGTTTGTAAGAGGCAAGTTCGCGGATTTCGGCCGCAGGGAGGTCGGTGTATTCGCGCAGAGGAACGGCGACGTTTTCGGCCAGGGTCATGGAACTCCACAGGGCGCCCTGCTGATAGAGGATGCCGATGTTGCGCATGATCTGCTGACGGGCGGATTCGTCGGCACTGCCCAGGTCGGTGCCGCTGTAGAGAATCTCTCCGGCGGCGGGGGGGTAGAGACCGGTCAGGTGTTTGAGCAGCGTGCTTTTGCCGCAGCCGCTGCCGCCCATGATGATAAAGATATCGCCGCGGGGGATGTCGAAAGTGAGGTCCTTTTGAATGAGAAAATCGCCGTAGCGCATTTCCAGGTTGCGGACCGCGAGCGGGGGTTGAGAGGAGGACGTCATGGGATCAGCCGGTCTGCATAAAAATAAGGGTCCAGACCGCATCGGCGATCACGATGAGAATGAGGCCGGTGACCACGGCGGAGGTGGCGGCTTTGCCTACTGCGGAGGCGCTGCGTCCGCACTGCATGCCGCGCATACAGCCGGAGAGGGCGACGAGCACGCCGTAGGTGGAGCCCTTGATGAGGCCCTGCATGCACAGGGAGGGGGTCATCATTTCGAAGGTTTTGGTGAAAAAGAGTTCGGGAGGGATGCGGAGGGCGAAGATGCCGACGATGGCCCCGCCGAGAATGCCGAGGGCGTTGGCGTAGATGACCAGCAGCGGGGTGGCGAGCGCGAGGGCGAGCATGCGGGGGAGGACGAGGTTGTCCATGGGGGGAATGCCCAGGGTTTTCAGGGCGTCGATTTCCTCATTCACCTGCATGGTACCCAGCTGGGCGGCGAAGGCGGCACCGGTGCGGCCGGCGAGGATGATCCCGGTCATGAGGGCGCCCATTTCCATGACCATGCCCAGGCCGACGAGGTTTGCGACGTAAATCTCGGCGTTGAACATTTTCAGCTGCACCGCGCCGACGAAAGCGAGGATGGCGCCGACCAGCAGGGAAATGAGGGAGGTGATGCCCAGGGCCTGGGGGCCGCACTGTTCGATTTGCAGCCAGAAATCAGACATCCGGAAACGGGCGCGTCCGGTGAGCAGGCGGCCGACGGACAGGGCGGCTTCGCCGAGGAAGGCCAAACCGTCATTCAGCTCCTTGTGGAGGTTGATGGCGTGCAGGCCGATGGTTTCCAGCACCCCCTTTCGGCGCTGGGTGCGTGCGGCGCCGTCGCGGGCGGGGATGGCCAGCGCGAGGTCGTGCAGGCGGCGGACACCCTCGGGGAGCGCGGAGAGGTCGAGGCTGCGCTCTTGCCGTACGGCCTCCTCGCGCAGCCGCATGACCACGGTCATGAGGGTACTGTCCCATTGGCCGATGCCGGCATCGGTCAGTTGCAGAGGTCCATTGTTTTGCGCGATACCGGCCAGGGCAGCTTCCACATCCGGGCGTGCGCCGGTGAGGAGAAAATCACCGGAGAGGGCGATGCAGTCGCCGTTTGGCTGGAGGGTAGGAGGCTGCGGGGTGTCGGGCATGAAAAAGCACTATGAAAGGAGCAGGAGAAGTCAATGCTCCGGGGCAGGGATGTGATAAAAATAGGTATCATGATGTGTGTAACTTGAGGGAGGCTCTCTTTTGGAAGGGCGCATGTCACAATTGGTGAAAGATTGGATCATTTCCTGGCCCCATTCCTCGTAATCGTGATCGTTGTCGTAATCGGAAATTTTCGATCACGATCACGATTAGGATCACGATTACGATTAAAATCGGACATCTTCACCAATTCCGGGATACCCCTGTGGCGTAAAAGCCGTACAAGTCTTACTTGTAATCATCAGGATTCTTACTCTTGCTCTTTCTCTTAATCTTACTCTTTCCTGCATGGCCCCCCCCTAGACTTGGGGCTGAGGGCTGAGGTTGAATGATTAAGAGGAAGATTAAGAGGAAGATTCATAGTTGCGGGGGGGGGACCTCCGGTCCGCCGGGGGAGAAGAGGTTAAGACAGGATCAACATGATTTTACAGGATGCTGATGCTGAAATCCTGAAAATCCTGTCCATCCTCTCTGAAATCGCTTTGCGTCCTTTGCGGCTTGGCGAGAGATGAAAAATGGAATTCTTTCAGACTATTCGATCACGATCACGATTAGGATCACGATTACGATTAAAATTCGGCATCACCAATTCCGGGATACGCCCCCTTTTGGAAGGCGGGGGAGGATGAGACTTGCTTTTGGTGAGGTTTTGGCCACGTTTGAGAACTCTGTAACAGATCTGATTCTATTTAAATAACGCAACCGACTCAGGAGATGACGATGAAAGCATGGATAGCTGTAGTGATGAGCAGTGTGATGGGAGTGTATGCGCAGGAGGCAGCACCGATGGAGGAGCAGGCGCCCGCAGAGCGGTCGATGGAAGAGATGGAGCAGATCATGGCGCAGCAGGAGGAAAGGGTTGCGGCGTTGAGTGAGGAATTTTTCGAGTTAAACGGGCAGATCGAGGGTAGGATTCAGTCCGTCATCGAGGCTTTGGCGGCGATGGAGGACAGTCAAGAGACCAAGACGCGGATCAGCCGTATGAAGGGGAAAGTGATTGACGATTTAAAGCAGAGCATCCGGGTGCTTCAGCAGCAGCGGGCGGCGAATTCCGAGATGATGATGTACATGACCGCAGAGCAGCGGGAAGGGTCGGTGCAGGGCAGGGCGAACGATTTTCTGGGAGAAAAGATGCAGGCGCGGATAAATCAGGTGATGACGCTGGCGGGATCGTTGCATGCAAACCAGGAGGTGGCCAAGTATGAATACTATCTGAAAGACAGCTATGACAACAATGGGGTAAAGGTAAAAAAACGGGTGTCGGATGCGTACAAATCAAATCAGAAGCAGAGCACCCGGGCAAATATGACCCGGGAGGAATTGATCAAAGACATTGAGGCGGAGGAGTTCCGTCTGACTCAGAGGGCGAACTTTCTTAAAGCGGAGCAGGCGCGGGGCGGAGGCGCGCTTCCGCCGCAGCAGGCGGAGGAGCTGGAGCAGCTGCAGGCCTTTCAGGAGATCCTGAAGGAGAAGAAGCTGGAGATTTTTGACGGGAAGACGGTGGCCACCCAGCCGGTGGGTGACACCCGTCATGCCATGGAGCTGGAGCGTCAGCTGGAAAAGGCGGTGCAGGAACTGCGGATGGCCAACAATGCCCTGCGGCAGAAAGGCATTGCCCTGCGCCAGGAAATGGAGCGTCTGCGGGCGCAGCAGCGGGTCGTGGAGGCGAAACAGGGCAAATAACCCCGCGGGTGCGGAGCGCAAGGGCTATTGTGAAGGCTCGCCACCTGTCCGGGTTTTTGCTAGCGGTTCCGGATGTCGTCCCTGCGTGGTTTTTTGTATCTCTGGTGCTGCGTGTCCGGGCTTGTCCTGGCGGCGCAGGAACTGCCGGAATCCAGTGCCCTTGCCTACCGGGTGGTCTGGGAGGGCATGGGGGATCATCCGCTCCTGCCGCTTCTGCAGGACCGCTCCCGCTCTGTCCGCTTGCGGCAGGTTCCTCCGGCCACCCGGCGACAGCTGGAACTGCGGATGCAGAACGATGTGCCTGTGCTGCAGGACACGCTGGCAGCGCAGGGCTATTTTCTCGCCGAAGTGCAGGGGCGGGTGGAGGATACGGAAACGGGAGTTCAGATTGTCTTTGACTGCAGGCCTGGGCCGTCCGTTCGGATTGGGCATCTGAAGATCGTCTATCCGGAGGGCCGTATTCCCCGTGCATCCTGGAGCCCGGTTCTGAAGCCCGGGGATCCGGTGAATACGATGAGTATTCTGGCTGCCGAGCAGCGGGCTCTGCGGTTTTTCCGCAGTGTGGGGCATCCGTTCCCAGTGGCGGGAGAGCGGGAGATTCTGATCGATCCGGAAACGGCCCTGGCGGCGGTCACCTTCCATTTCGATCCCGGACCTGCTCTCCGGTACGGGGAGCTTTCATTGGCGGGGGCCGATTCGGTGAGCGGACGATTTTTCAGACGTCAGCAGTTATGGACCGACCGGGACTGGTATGATTTCCGGGAGCTGGAGGATTTTGAGAATGATCTCATCCAGAGTGGATTGTTTTCCCGGGTCACAGTGGAACCGGTGGCGGCGCAGGATGCCGAAGCCGTGGATCTTCGGGTTACCGTGACCGAACGCCACCCCCGGACGGTGCGGCTGGGTGCGGACTACCGCACGGATGTGGGATTCGGCGTGAATGCGGCCTGGGAGCACCGCAATGCGTGGGGAAGCGGAGAGCGTTTTCAGATGCGGGGCCTGATTGCGGAGAAAGAACAGGAATTGGAGACAATGCTGCGTCTGCCTGGATTCAAGGTCAGGAATCAGTCCCTGCTGCTGCGTGCGCAGGGGGCTTCGGCGCAGACCGATGCCTTCGAAAGCGAAAGCATGGAAGGCTATCTTGGCGTGGAGCGTGCGATCAGCCGCACTGTCACCTGGCGGGTGGGGACCGGGCTCCGGTATGCGGATGTGGAACAGGGGCCGGTCAGGGAGGAATACGGACTTGTGCTGCTGCCTCTCCAGATGTTCCGGGACTCAACTGATGACGATCTGAATCCTGTCCGGGGCAGCCGTTGGACTGCGGAGGTGACTCCCACCACCGAGGTGCTGGCGGGCGACATCTCCTATGCCCGGATCCAGCTCAGCGGATCCCGCTACCTGCAGTTGCGCCGCCGCCCACAGGTGATAATGGCCGGACGGGTGACCCTGGGAGTTCTTGCGGGTGCGGAATTCGGAATGATCCCTGCGGACGAGCGTTATTATTCCGGCGGGGGCGGATCTGTCCGGGGTTATGTCTATCAGGATATCGGTCCGAAAGTAGCCGGAACTCCGGTAGGCGGTACGGCACTGGCCGAACTGGTTCTGGAGACCCGGATCCGTCTGACGGAGATGCTGGGGTTCGCCTTTTTTGTGGACGGGGGGCAGGTGACGCAGTCGGATCTCCCTTTGGAGGAGACTTCGATGAACTGGGCGGCCGGGATGGGGCTGCGGCTGTTCACGGGCTTCGGCCCCCTCCGCCTGGACGCAGCCTATCCTCTGAATGCGGAGGAGAGTCAGGTCGAGGACATTCAGGTGTATATCAGTCTGGGGCAGGCCTTCTGATGAAAACAAAGCGTTCCCGAATCATGAAAAGACTGCGGGTCGTGAGCGTGGGGATTCTCTGTGCTGCGGTGGCGGGGTGGGGTGCTTTGCAGTCCCGCGGCGTACAGGAGAAGCTGCTTCGGCTTGCGGAACAGGTCCGCCTGCCCCATGGCATGCGTCTGGAGTTGAGCGGTCCGGCGGGAAGCTGGCCGATGCGGCCGGAGCTTGCTCAGGTGCGGGTATTTGATGAGCAGGGGCTTTGGCTGGAGGCGGAGTCCGTTGAGATCCAGTGGAGTTTCGGGTGGCGCCGGATCCGCATCCGCGAGGCCCGGATTTTAAAACTTGCCCTGCACCTGGATCCGGAAATGCAGGGGCCGGATCTCTCTTTGGCGGTCGAGGCGGAGGGCGGTTGGGAAAAGGACAGGCTGCACGCCGTAATGACGGTCCGGATTGCGCAGGGAGATGTTTTTTCCGTCGAGGGGGAGGGGGTCGCGCCCTGGAGTCTGGCACCGCTGCGGCTTCCGCAGAAAATCGAGGCGTTTCAGGTGGAGGCGGATGGACGGTTCCAGCTCTCTGTCCTCAATGCGATGCCTCAGATGAGGTCCATGCGGGTGGGCGGGATTCTGGAGACCGAGGCCCGGGTTGTCCGTTCTGGAGGGGAATTGTCGGTGGAGGGCTCGATGGCGCTGAGCGAAGGGGTGTTTGAGCATTTTGAACTGGGCACTGTGATCCGGAATATGAACCTGAAAGGGGAATGGAACCGCAACCGGTTTGAGATTGTTGAAGCCGCGGCAGAGACACCCGGAGGCGGAAGGCTCGGGCTTCAGGGGCATATGGCGTATGGGGGAGAGGGGTGGACCGGGGAGCTGGGCGCGGCGTTGCAAGGGGCCCGTCTCCTGCATCTGGATGCCGTGCAGGCCGCGCTAAGCGGAGATCTTCGCCTGGTGAAAAACCAAAGCGCCTCTTTGCGCATGGAGGGGGATCTTGAACTGGAGGAAACCACCTTTCATCTTGACCGTCTTGCAGCTCCTTACGCGGCACCGCTGGAGGTTCAGATCCAGGGCCGCGATCCCCGGTCCGTGAAGGAGAAACCGGAACCCAGCCTGTCTGCTCCGAAGCTGGACATTGCCGGTGCGGTGAATCTGCGGATTCCCGGATCCCTGCGGGTGGAGGGGAAACAGGTACAGTCCCGTTGGGAGGGAACTTTGAGAACCTCTTTGGAGCGGAACGGGCTGATGCTGACCGGCCGCCTGCAGCCCCGCAGGGGGAATGTGGTTTTCTTCAGTCGGTCGTTCACCCTGGACCGGAACGGGGAGATCCTGTTCAGCGGTCTGCTCGGGACGCCGCCGATTCTGGATCTGCTTGCGGTTCATGCCCGCAGGGACTTTGAGGCCCGGCTGCGGATTTCCGGACGGGCGGCCCATCCGCAGTTTCAGTTGGCGTCCAGCCCCCCGTATCCGGAAACGGAGATCATCTCCCGGATTCTGTTCGGGAAGGACATGTCCACCATCACAGGACTTCAGGCGCTGGAGGTGGGGCTGGCGCTGAACAGTATGCGGGATCAAAGCCGAGGGGACTGGGATGTGATGGGGCGCACCCGGGATGCGTTGGGGGTGGATCAGCTCGAAATCCGGGAGACCGGGGATGAAGAGGGAAATCCGGAACTGATGGCCGGGCGGCAAATCAGTGACCGGGTGTATCTGGAGGTCCAACAGAATCTCCGGGAACCGGGCACCACCATGCGGCTGGAGGTGGATGTGGGACGCAGCGTTTCGATTGAATCCGAAAGCGGGACCCACATTCGCCCGGGGATCGGGGTCAGCTGGCGGAAGGACTACTGACGGAGCGCAGGGGCGGCGGATCAGTTGGATTCGCCGTAGACGGTTTTCCAGTCCTTGGCCATGTCGACCACAATCCAACCCCGCGCTTCCGCTTCGTCAAGTCCGCGGTTGAGTTTGCCGATGTGGGATTCGCGGTCATAGGCGAACTCACGATCGGCATCGGTGTGATGCACCAGCAGGCCCAGTCGGGGTCCCTGGCCGGTGGTGGTGTATTCCAGCATCTGGAAATCGCCGTCGGAGTTGCCTGCGGCGAACACCGGACGACGGCCGATGACCTGGTAAATACCGACGGGCTTGCCTTCTTTATCGTCAATCAGATCGATTTCCGGGATGCGCCGCAGGCTGCCGCCCTCCTGATATTCCACTTTCACCCGGCTGCCCACCACCTGTTCCGGGGGAATTCCGTAGGCCGCTTCGGCCCAGGGGCGTATGAAGGAAACGCCTCCGCCAGAGACAATGTAGGTTTTAAACCCGGCATCCCGCAGGGCCTGCAGCAGTTCTTTCATGGGCTGAAAGGTCATGTCGACAAAGCGCATACCGGTTTCCGGATGCTTCGCGGTGCTGATCCACTGCCGGACCCGCTGGGCGAACTCCTCTTCGGTCATGCCGGTGTGGGTGGCCATGGCGACTTCGAGCAATTCATTGTGGCCCCAGGTTTTCATGGTCTCTTTATCGCCCTCCAAAATGGCCTGATAGGGCTGGGTGCTTTTCCATTCGGGGTGATCCGATGCCATTTCCTTCACCCGGTCCAGAATAAAGTAAGCCTGGAAATACAGGGGTTGTTCCGACCAGAGACAGCCATCGTTGTCGAACACGGCGATGCGTTCCGCGGGGGGAATGTAGCCGTCGGAGTTTTCTGATTGGGCGTTGGCGATGAAGGAGGTGAGTGCGGATTTGACCGGGCCCTCGTTCCAGGAGGGGAGAATGTCGGCGGCTGGAAGCGTGGTTGCCGCGAAAAACAGAGAGAAGAAAAATGTGGTTGCTTTCATGATGATAAAAAACGGGCGCTCCCGAAGGAGCGCCCGGGGGGTGAGTTGTTTTTATTGACCGCCAGCGGCGTTCTCGATGGCTTTTTTGATCCCTTCAAGGTTGAAGGAGCCGGGATTCTGGCTGGGCGGATACTCCTGCAGAGACTGGAAGAATTTCGCAGCCAGCTGTTGCATGGGTACGATCACATAGGCCCGGTCGATGACCCAGTCGTGGTAGACATTTGCGTCAATCGAGGCTTTCTCGAATGGGTCCCGCCGGAGATTGAAGATCAGCGGCACGCGCAACTGTACAAAGGGCTCGCGCCAGATTTGGAAGGCATTCTCCCGGTTTTCCAGGAAGACCGCTTTCCAGTCGCCCAGGCGGATGGCCACAACTTCGCCGTCGTCGTTCACATAGAAGAATTCTTTACGGGGAGAGGATTTGATGTTGTCATCAAAGCTCTCAAAGGTTCCTGCTTTGGAAAAATACTCGGTCATGTCATAGCCATCGAGGTGTTGACGGTAGTTGCGGCCAATGGCTTCATACCCGTCGAGCATATCCTCTTTCAGGTCCTTTTTCCCCGCAGCGGAGGCAAAGGTCGGCATCCAGTCTTCGTGGGACACGATGCCGTTCAGGGTCTGGCCGGCCGGCCATTTCCCAGGCCAACGGGCAAAGGCAGGCACGCGGTAGGCGCCTTCCCAGTTGGAGTTTTTCTCTTTACGGAAGGGCGTATAGCCCGCATCCGGCCAGGTGTTGAAGTGAGGGCCGTTATCGGTGGAATACATGACGATGGTGTTGTCGGCGACACCCAGTTCGTCGAGCAGGTCCAGCAACTCGCCGACATGCAGGTCGTGCTCGACCATACCGTCGTGGTATTCATCCCCACGGGGGCCGGAGAGTCCCTGATGTTCCTCTTTCACGTGGGTGCGGAAGTGCATCCGGGTACCGTTCCACCAGCAGAAGAAGGGCTCGCCCGCTTCCACCTTGCGTTTGATAAAGTCCTTGGCTGCAGCCACAGTCTCGTCGTCGATGGTCTCCATACGTTTCTTGGTGAGGGGGCCGGTGTTCTCAATCACCTGCTTTCCGTTTCCGTCCACATAGGATTTGAGTACACCACGGGGGCCGTAGGTTTCGCGGAAGGTGCGTCCGTTCGGCATCACAAAATCGCCGGGATAATCGCGGTTCTCCGGTTCCTCTTCTGCGTTGAGGTGATAGAGGTTGCCCATGAACTCGTCGAATCCATGGTTGGTGGGCAGGTGCTCGTCCCGGTCACCGAAGTGGTTTTTGCCGAACTGGCCGGTGGCATAGCCCAGGGATTTCAGAACCCCGGCGATGGTGATGTCCTGTTCCTGCCAGCCTTCCTTGGCGCCGGGCAGACCCACTTTGGTCATGCCGGTGCGGACGGGCACGGTGCCGCCGACAAAGGCCGCGCGGCCGGCGGTGCAGCTTTGTTGCGCGTAGTAGTCGGTGAAGGAGAGGCCTTCTTTGGCAATACGGTCGATGTTCTTTGTTTCATAGCCCATCATGCCGCGATTGTTGTGGCTGATGTTCCAGGTGCCGATGTCGTCGCCCCAGATGACCAGAATATTGGGTTTCTCCTGTGCAAAGGCTGTGAAGCTTAAGCCTCCTAGCACGAATAGTAGCAGTTTTCTCATGTATTGATCCTTATAGGTTATGATTTCAAGAATAGTGGTATGCGAATTCTATAGGGAAACGGTATTCGTTTGAGGATGATTCAACAAAGGAAAAAGTATGAAAAATTCTTATGACGGTATAACCAGACAAATCCGATTGCCTTGTGCCGTGCATTCAGTAGGTTAGGAATTATGCCGAGTATTCAACAGTATTTTTATGCGCTGGCCCTGGCCCGAACAGGGAGTTTTAAGCATGCCGCATTGGAGCTTCATGTGAGTCAGCCCGCACTGTCGAAAGCGATTCATGGTCTGGAGAATGAGTTTGGCATGCCGTTGTTCGATCGCGGAAGTCGACCGGTTGAACCGACCGCTGCCGGGCGGCTGGTGTTGAAAGAGGCTGCCCGGCTGCTCCGTGGTCAGGAAGATCTGAAGCAGCAGTTGCTCGAGTTGAAAAGCAGGTCCGGGGGGCGGCTGGCAATTGCGTGGGGACCTTACGCTTATGCCCGTTATGCGATTCCGTTTGCCCGGGAATTCTCCCGGGAGTTTCCGGATATGGATCTGGCGTACTCGCTGGTGGGCTGGGATCAGGGGCCCGGTTTGCTGAACCGGGGGGAGGTGGATCTGGTGGTGGCTGATATTACCCACCTTATGGGGGAGGACTATGTGATCGAACCGCTGAGCCCCTCGGTGGTCCGACTGATCTGCGCTCCGGATCACCCTTTAGCCATGCAGGACATGGTGGATCTGCCCAGCGTGTTCCAACATCGGATGGCTGTATGCGGGGCGCCACCCTGGGCCCGCAGTTGGTTGCGGGAACATATGCCGGATTTCGATACCCGGGACACTCCTGCCCAACTGGTCTGCAACGACTATTTTCTGATCCGCGAACTGGTTTTAAAAGGGGAAGTCTGCACCCTCATGGCCTCCGAAGTTTTTGCCGGGGAGCTGGCCCGGGGGGAGCTGGTGGCGTTGGACCTCCCCGGGGCTCCCACCACCAAAGCCGGGGTGATCCGGGAGAAGACCCCGGATAAAAGGGCTGAGCTGGAACACGCGTTGGTATTGTTGAGATCGTTCGAGAAGACAGGCGCCCCCAACTTAGTTGCGGGTTGATTCGCCACGGTAGATTCCCAGAATTTTTGTCACATAGGCCCGGGTACTGGGGAAAGGGATGGATTCGGTGAAGGGAATTCCCGGAACCGGGTCTACCACCCAGGCCCGGACCCGGCTGGGGCCTGCATTGTAATACGCGAGTGCGTAGGGCAGGGGGTCTTCCCGGTCGGCGAATTCATCAAGTCCTTCGCGCAGGTACCAGGCACTGATCTGTGCGTTCAATCCGACCCGAAAAAGCTGCGGCGTATCGGGCGCTTTGTGCCCCGTCTTTTCCGCCCAGTGCCTGGCGGTGTTGGGCATGATCTGAAACATGCCGATTTCCCCGGCGGCTCCGACGGCTTTCGGATTCAGATTGCTCTCCGTGATCCCCACTGCGCGAAGCAGCAGGGGGTCCACCCGGTGTTTTTTTCCCGCCCGCAGCATCGCCCGGTCGATGCGGTGCATCCACAGACCAACCCCTCCCACCCCCAGTAAACAAAGGGCACAAATCAGTTTGGCGGGTGAAAGGCGTTTTCTCATCTTTCTTTCCGAAAAAGATTCTGGCAAATCAGGGGGAATGTCAATGGAAGCTCCAGGCAAAGATCTGTGTCCTCCCATCGCCCGGGTGGTGGTGGATGTGGCGCTGGACAAGGAATTCGACTATCGGGTTCCCGAAACCCTGCGCGGGACTTTGAAGGCGGGTATGCAGGTCAAGGTGCCCTTCGGTCGCCGGGAAACCGAGGGCTTTGTGCTGGGCTTCCGCGAGAAATCCGCGTTTTCAGAACTGAAGCCGATTGTGGGGCTGGCGCAGGAAACCCCTTTGATATCCCCGAAGATTATGGAGTTGGCCAAGTGGATGGCCGACTATTATGTGGCGCCGATTGAACAGGCTGTGAAAACCGTGCTGCCGGGAGCGGTTCGCAAACGGGGGGCTTCTTTCAAAAAGCAGCTGTTTGCCACTCCGGCGGAGAAAGCCTCGGTCGAGGCGGAGTTGGCGGTGCTGCGGCGTCAGGCCCCCCGGCAGGCGGCCGCGCTGGATATTCTGTTGAGCGGGGAGCAGATGCTGATGTCGGATCTGGTCCGGGCGGCAAAAGTCACCCACGCCACCCTCCGTTCTCTGGAGCAGAAGGGTTTTCTGCATATTGCGGAGGGCGTGCAGGGACGGGATCCGCTCGCCCAGCAGGAGTTTCTGCGGACCAATGCGCTGACCCTCAATCCGGAGCAGGCCTCCGCGCTGGAGAAGATTACGGACGGGGTGGACAGTCAGGCCTTAAAAGTCGTGCTGCTGCACGGCGTGACGGGCAGCGGGAAAACCGAGGTCTATCTGCAGGCGCTTTCGCATACGCTGGATCAGGGAAAGGATGCGATTGTGCTGGTGCCGGAGATCGCGCTGACTCCGCAGACCGTGGAGCGCTTCCGCGGCCGTTTCGGTGAGGGGTTGGCCGTGCTGCACAGTCACCTTTCCGACGGAGAGCGGCATGACGAATGGCACCGGGTGAACCGCGGAGAGGCCCGGGTGGTGGTGGGCGCGCGTTCGGCTCTGTTTGCGCCGGTGAAAAATCTGGGTCTGATTGTGGTGGATGAAGAGCACGAGGCGACCTACAAACAGGAGGAGAGTCCGCGCTATCATGCGCGGGACATGGCGGTGATGCGGGGGCATCTGGAGGGCTGCACGGTGGTGCTGGGATCGGCCACGCCGTCGGTGGAAAGCCTGCAGAATGTGCAGCAGGGAAAGTACGACATCGCGCGGCTGGGAATCCGGGCGGATGACCGTCAGCTGCCGCGGATGAAAGTGGTGGACATGCGGCATCAGCGCTACGAAGGGAAGCCCACGCTGTTTTCGAGTGATCTGGTGGAGGGAATCCGTCTGCGTATCAATCTGGGGGAGCAGGTGATGCTGTTTCTGAACCGGCGGGGCTATGCCAAAAATCTCACCTGTCCGGAATGCGGATTTGTGCCGGAGTGTCCGGACTGTTCGGTGGCGTTGACCTATCACAAACGGCTGGGCTATCTGCGCTGTCACTTTTGCGGTCACGCGGAGCGGGTGCCGGAGCGCTGTCCGTCGGAGGGCTGCCAGGCGGAGGACTGGCAGTACATGGGCTCGGGCACAGAGAAGATCGAGAACCAGCTGGCCCGGATTTTTCCGCAGGCGCATATCCGGCGGATGGACAGTGACACCATGACCTCCAAGCTCGCCTACCATCATGTGCTGGGGGCCTTCCGTAAAGGGGAGATCGATATTCTGATCGGCACTCAGATGATTGCCAAAGGACTGCACTTTCCCAACGTGACCCTGGTGGGGGTGGTGAACGCAGATGCCACCCTGCATATGCCCGATTTCCGGGCAGGGGAGCGGGCGTTTCAGCTGTTCACCCAGGTGGCGGGGCGGGCTGGACGCGGGGATGTGGCGGGAGAGGTGATCATTCAGACCTACACGCCCACGCATCCGGCGGTGCAGGCGGCCCGGCGGGGGGATTTTGACGGTTTTATCGACGAGGAGCTGGAGGCCCGGAAAATGCTGAATTATCCGCCTTACAGCCGGCTGATCTGTGTGCATTTCCGCGGCGAGAACGAACAGCAGGTTGACTTTGTCGCCGGTCAGGTTTTCAACGAACTCGACCGGCTGCTGGGGGAGAAAACAGAGATCCACCTGGCACCGCCGGTGCCCTCACCGATTGCGAGAATTCAGCGGCACTACCGCTATCAGATGATCGCCCGGGTGCCGCGGGTGAAGTTGTTCACGGTGCCGCTGCGGCATGTGCTCGACGGCCTCAAACTGCCGCGTCAGGTGCAGATCATCGTGGATGTGGATGCGATCAGTCTGATGTAGCGGACTCCACCCAGCGGCCGGGGATATGTACGCGGAAAGGGAGGGACTGCTCGCGGACCAGACTCCGCTGCATTTCCAGCACCAGCAACTCCATCGCGGTTTCGGACATCTGACCCAGATTGAGATCGATGCCCATCCGGTCAGAATGACGCACATTAAAAAGTGCGACGGGGATTTGGAGACCCAGTTCCCGGTGCAGAGGGTCCACCCAGTCCAGACTGCTGATCACCGCATCATACGTCCCCCGCTTCAACCAGTTCAGATACAGTTTCCGAAGCTCCGCAACCGAATGTTCCTCCAGTTCCAGCGGCATGCACCGACCGGGAGGGCAGCCACGCTGCATCTTTTCAATCTGATAGGCGGCCAGCCAGGCATGGCCGGTACGCCAGCCCTGATATTTGCTGTAGACCAGTCCGATTCGCTTATATCCCCGTTCGTACAATACCCGCCAGGCCAGACGCAGGTTTCCGTAAAAATCAAACTGAACCGTGTGAAACTGCGGATAAAGATCCTCCGGACCGAAGCTGACCACCTGAAAGGGTGAATCCTGAGGGATCTCCAGCTGCGGGGGATTCGGACTCATTCCCGGTGGTGCGATGAACACGCCGGTGATTCCCCGGCTCCGCAACTTCCGGAAGACCATGGAACTCCGTTCCCCCTGTGACCCCAGCCAGTGGGTTTCAATCCCGATTCCCCGTTTTTCCGCCGCACACTTCAATTCGGAAAACCACCGTTGATAAAACAAATTGCTCTTCCAGCTTTTCTCCGATTCCCAGTTATGCACCAGTGCCACCCGGTTCCATCGGGTGACGGTTTTCTTTCCCCGGGTCCGGTAGTCCGCCAGGGCCCGCATTCCCGGATCCGGCACATAGCCCCGTTCGGCGGCTTTTATTTTCACCCGGGCCCGGGTTTGCTCCGATACGCCGTCCCGGTTGCGAAGAGCCAGTGAAACGGCCTGCACACTGAGTCCCAGCTCGCTGGCGAGGTCTTTAAGGGTGACACGGGTTTGCATTTTTGTATCCAATCCTGCACGGCAGACGAAATCAAATCTGAAATAGACATGCTTTTTTCCGCGAATTGCAAAAAGACTTTACTGTTAAATCTTTTATTTGGATTTCAAGGAAACCCTCTACGTTTTACTTCTGAGGAACCTGTGATTGAATCGGCACTCTGCCGACTGATTTTTCGGAGCCTTTTTATGAAAGAATATCTGCATCCTGACATCCGTGGCGATCAGCTTTCCACCTCGGTCTGCGTGGTGGGCGGCGGGATGGCGGGGCTCTGTGCCGCCATCGCGTCCGCCCGCGGCGGGGTCAAAACCCTGCTCATCCACGACCGGCCGGTGCTGGGCGGAAATGCGTCTTCGGAGGTGCGCATGTGGATTTGCGGTGCTCACGGCAAACACAACAAAGAGACGGGGATTCTTGAGGAGCTGCAACTGGAGAATCTGCACCGGAATGCGGACCGGAACTTTTTCGTCTGGGATTCGGTTCTCTGGGCCCACGCCCGCTGCCAGCCTCATCTGACCCTGCTGCTCAACACCACGGTGCTCGATGCGGACCGGGAGGACGGACACATTACCCGACTCCGGGCCTGGCAGTTGACCTCCCAGACCCGGATCACGGTCGAGGCCGCCTGTTTCATTGATTGCTCCGGCGACAGCATTCTCGCCGCCGCCACCGGGGCCCGTCACCGTATCGGCCGGGAGTCCCGGGATGAATTTGGTGAGGGAATTGCGCCTGCAATCGGCGATGAGCGCACTATGGGAAATTCGCTGCTCATTCAGGTGCACAAAACCGACCGGCCCCAGCCCTTTACACCCCCGGAATGGGCCTTCCGCTTTGAGTCTCCCGAGGATCTGCCCCACCGCATCCGCGGTGTGCATGCGCAGAATTTCTGGTGGCTGGAGCTGGGAGGGCATCAGGATACACTTACAGATGCGGAAGCGATTCGTGACGATCTGCTGCGGGCCGCCTATGGCGTCTGGGATTACATCAAAAACCGCGCCCCGGAACGGGATCAGGCCGCAAACTGGGCCCTGCATTTCCTCGGCAGCCTCCCCGGAAAACGCGAGAACCGCCGCATCATCGGCGATCACATTCTCACGCAACACGACATCGAAGCGGGGGGTGTTTTCGACGATGTGGTTGCTTACGGCGGCTGGAGCATGGATGATCATCATCCGGCCGGACTGCTTTTTCCCGGCGAACCCACAATCTTTCATCCCGCGCCTTCCCCCTACGGAATTCCCTTCCGCTGTCTCTATTCAGTGGATACCCCCAATCTGTTGATGGCCGGACGCAATATCTCCACCACCCACTCGGCGCTCTCCTCGACCCGGGTGATGGCCACCTGTGCGCTGCTGGGCCAGGCGGCGGGCACTGCGGCCGCGCTCTGCGTGCGTCACGGCGTGATGCCTCGGCAGCTGCACGCCCGCCATCTGCCGGAACTGCAGCAGAAATTGATGGACGACGACTGTTGGCTGCCCGGAAAACTCCGCCTCCCGGATACCCGCTGGTTTGAGGCGCGGCTTTCCGCACAGGGGACCGGGGCCGAGCACCTGTTGGATGGATGGGAGAGGGACCGTGAGGATGCCCTGCATGCCTGGACCTGTGAGGACGGCGGTGCGGTCACCTTTCAGTGGACCCGTCCGCTGAGCTTCCCCGGACTGCGGCTGGTGCTCGACAGCAATC